>DASYKU010000162.1 GCA_035995165.1 Mycobacteriales bacterium | reverse complement strand
TCGGAGTCGGGACGGTCGTACGAAGTGTCCGATGTGGACGGTCGGTTCCTGGCCAACGCGGCCCAGGCGTCCCGCAAGGACGCCCGCGACGCGGTGGTCGCCGCCCGCAAGGCCCAGCCGGGCTGGGCGAAGGCGACCGCGTACAACCGGGGGCAGGTGCTCTACCGGGTCGCGGAGATGCTCGAGGGCCGGCGGGCGCAGTTCGTGGCCGAGGTCCGCGGGGCCGGCTCGCCCGACGCGGAGTCCGAAGTGGACGCCGCCATCGACCGCTGGGTCTGGTACGCGGGGTGGACGGACAAGGTGACCGCCGTGCTCGGCACGGTGAACCCGGTCGCCGGGCCGTACTTCGACTTCTCACTGCCGGAGCCGACCGGCGTGGTCGCCGTCCTCGCGCCGCAGGACTCGGCGCTGCTCGGCCTGGTCAGCGTCGTCGCCCCGGTGATCGCGACCGGCAACACCTGCGTGGTCGTCGCCGCGAACGACAAGCCGCTGCCGGCGATCACGCTGGCCGAGGTGCTGGCCACCTCCGACCTGCCCGGCGGCGTGGTCAACCTGCTCACCGGTTCGACCGCGGAGATCGCACCCTGGCTGGCCGCACACGCGGACGTGAACGCGCTCGACCTCACCGGCGCCGACCCGGTCCAGGCGGTCGAGCTGGAGCAGGCCGCGGCGCAGACGGTCAAGCGGCTGCTCCCGGCGGCCGACCCGGACTGGACGGCCGATCCGGGCATCCGGCGACTGTCGGCGTTCCTGGAGACCAAGACCGTCTGGCATCCGCTCGGCAACTGAGATCTCGTCCCTTTCGGGCACAACCAGTTCGGGATCGGCTGCGTCACCTGGAGTGAGAGGCCGAAGGAACCGGTCCGTTCGTGGGGGAGCTCGACATGCGCCGCAGCACCGTTGCCGTTGTCGTCGCCGCCGGTCTGGCGTTGCTGGCCGGGTGCTCCGGCGGCGCCGAGCGCACCACGATCGGGGCTCCGGTCCTCACCGCCTCCACGCCGGCCACGACCGCCCCGGTCCCGCCGACCTCGGCGCCGGTCGCAGCGCCGGTCGCGGCGCCGGTCGCGGCGCCGGTCGCGACCGAGGAGCGGACCACCAAGGCGCCGAGCCCGCCGGCCACGGTCAGCGCGCCCACCTCGTACGTGCGGACGAGCTTCCAGATCCCGCAGAACCCGTCCGGTTACGCGGTCGTGAGCAGCGAGGTCCCGGCCGGCTGGAAGACCACCAGCACCGCCTCCGGCCAGGGCGCGGAGAACTCCAAGGGCATCATGGACCGGCGCGACCCGGCCGGCGTGCTGCTGGTCCGGATGCTGCACGAGCCGGCCACCGGCGGCTACCTGTCCAGCGGTGACGACGACTCGCTGGCGTACGTGGTGAACGAGTACCGCACGTTGTCCGGGGCGGTGGTCATCGTGACCGCGCCGACCTACACGGCCGAGAACGGCCTGCGCGAGGTCGAGTTCACCGTCGACGTGACCGCCGGCGGGCGGCCGCGGCACGCGCTGGTCGCGGCCTGGGTCCTCAACGGCCAGGTCATCAGCGCGTACGTGTCGGCGCCGGTCGGGTCCGAGACGACCGCCCGGGTGCTCTACCAGCACGCCACCGACCTGCGGCCCACCACCCACCTCGGCCCGCTGGGCTGACTAGGCTCGTGGCCGGGTCAGGGAGGTGGCGGTGTGCGGCGGGTCGGCGTGGTGCTGGTGCTGGCCCTCGCCGCCGGGACCGGCTGCGCGATCCGCCCGGACGTCGTCCCCGGCGCCGCCGCCCCGCTCACCGCGACCGACAGCACCGGGCCGGCGAGCACCGACTCACCGACGCCGTCCGGCAGCCCGCTGCCGCCCGTACCGAACGATTTCCGGACCCTGACGATGACCGGGTTCGGCGTGACCGTGACGCTGCCGGTGCCGCGCGACTGGGCCGCCACGCCGAGCAAACCGGACGGGCTGACCCGGACCGACGTCGACCTGCAGACGCCCGAGGTGCTGCTGCGCATCGACCTCAGCGCCCGCGGCCCGGGCTCGGCCGCCGACGGCGCCGTCCGCAACGAGCAGGACACCACGCTGGCGGACTACCGGCGCCTCGCGATCACGCCGGTGGACGGGGTCGGCGAGGACGCCGCCGACTGGACGTTCACGTTCGTCCGGAACGGCACCCGGCAGGTCGTCGACCGGCAGATCGTCGACGGTGACGGCGGCATCGCCGTCTACTATTCCGCGCCGATCGAGCTCTACAAGCGCTACCTGCCGGTGTGGAACCAGGCCGTCCAGGGGCTGACCATCACCATCCGGTGACCGGCGCACCGGTGGCCTCCGACCGAGCCCGGCCACGTCGAGGAGAGCGACGGCGGTCAGATCCTGGCCGACCGGGCCGTCAGGCGGACCAGGTGACGGCGAGGCTGCGGACGATGTCGTCGGCGGTGCCGGCCGAGGCGGGCTCCTTCACCTGCACGTACACGCTGAAGGAGTCGTCGGGTGGCTGCAGCACCGCCTCGACGTACGCCATGGCCGAACCGCTGCAGGTCCGGGTGGTGAGCGTCCCGGTCAGGCCCGAGCCGGCGAGCGGGCGCGGCGGCGAGGCCGGGCAGGCCGCGGCCACGCTGCGGGCCTGCAGGTCGCGCGGGCCGACGCCGTCGGCCCGGCCGGCGAACACGCCCGGCACGTCCGAGCGCGGGTCGGCCCAGCGGGTCACGTCCGGGGTGACGACGAGCGCGACGCCGGACCGGCCGGTCACCCCGTACGGACCGAGATCCCAGGAGGTGCGGCGTTCCTGGCCGGCCCAGTCGGCCGGCACCCGCAGCCGGATCGCGCCGTCGGTGGTGCTGACCTCGACCGGGCGGCCGCGGCCGAGCACCGCGGCGGCGGTCCCGGCGCCGGCCAGCACGAGCACCGCCACCAGCAGCGTGACCAGCAGGCCGCGGCGACGCCGGCGGGGCGCGACCGGGCGCTCGAACGTGAGCGTCGGCTCGGGCAGCGGCTCCGGGTCCGGGTCGAACAGCCGCTCGTTGTCCTCCCGATCCGGCCGGCTCGGCGACTCCCCGGCCCGCTCCGGGACCGGCCGCCGGGGAGCGGACGCGGGGGCTGGGGACTCGTGGAGGCGGACGGCGGCGGCGTCGAGTGCGTCGGCCAGCGCGCCGGCCGAGGGGAACCGGTCCGCCGGCCGCGCCGCCAGCGCCTGCCGGACCACGTCCTCGACCGGCACCGGCACCTCCGGCCGCAGCGAGCGCACCGGCGCCGGGACCTCGTCCTGCTTGGGCGCGACCCCGGTGAGCAGGTGGTGCAGCACGGCGCCGATCGAGTACACGTCCGCGCGCCGGTCCAGCGGGGTGTCCCCCGGCCGGGCCTGCTCGGGCGCGGTGTACCCGGGAGTGCCGACGGTCAGCGTGAACCCGGAACCGCGGGCGGCCGCCTTGGCCAGCCCGAGGTCGGCGATGAGCACCCGCTCGGTCCCGTCCGCGGCCGAGCGCAGCAGCACGTTGCCGGGGTTGACGTCGCGGTGGATGACGCCGACCTGGTGCAGCACGGCCAGCCCGCGGGCGATGTCCGCGCCGTACCGCAGCGCCTCGCCGACCGGCAGCGGGCCGTCCGCCAGCCGCTCGGCCAGCGTGACGCGGTCCGCGTACGTCATCACGAAGTAGGGGCGGCCGTCGGGCAGCTCGCCGATGTCGTGCACCCGCACCACCCGGTCCGAGTCGGCCCGGCGCAGGATCCGCGCCTCCTCCTCGAACCGGGTCCGGACGTCGAGCCGGTGCGACCAGTTGTCGGCGAGCACCTTGACCGCGACCGGGGCGTCGAGCACCTCGTCCGCGGCCAGCCACACCGTCGCGAACGCGCCGCTGCCGATCCGCCGCACCACCCGGTAGCGGCCGAAGCGGTCAGGTGTGGTCACCCGGTCATCATCGTGGAAAGGCCGACGGGGGGAAGGATCAGGACATGACGGAGACCGGCACGGCGGACACCGAGCAACTGGCCCGGCGCGCGGCCGGCGGCGACCGGGCGGCGCTGGACGAGCTGCTGCGGGCGATCGAGCCGCGGGTGCTGCGCCAGGTGGGCCGGTTCCTGCCCTACCGGCAGGACGCCGAGGAGGCCACCCAGGACGTGCTGCTCAAGGTGGCGACCCGGATCGGCACGTTCGAGGGCCGATCCCGGTTCTCCACCTGGCTGTACGAGGTGACCGCGAACCAGGCCCGGCAGACGTACCGGACGCTCAAGCGGCGGGCGGCCGAGCGGACCACCGAGCGGCCGGTGGAGCGGCCCGACCCGCGGACGACCAGCGTGATCGCCGGCTCCCGGCTGGACCTGCTGGACGCACTGGAGCGGCTGGAGAGCGAGCACCCGGACCTGGTCCGGGCGTTCGTCCTGCGCGACCTGTCCGACCTGGAGTACGCGGACATCGCCCGGGTGCTCGACGTCCCGGTCGGCACCGTGAAGGCCCGCATCCACCACGCCCGGCGGTACGTGCGGGAGAGCCTGGACGGCGGGTCATGAGCGGATCGCCCACCAGGGATAGGCTGCCGCGGTGACCAGCGCCACGGACGCCTCTGTCGTACCGATCCGGCTCACTCTGGACGGGCGGACCGGAGTGACCCTGTGGGCCACGCCGTGGGAGGAAGACGGCGAGGAGTGGCAGGCCTTCCTCGGCGCCGGCCAGCACGTGCTGGTCTTCGGCACGGTCGAGGAGATGGCCGAGCACCTGCGCTCCGGCGAGGAGAACGACCTCACCGACCACCCGCGGTGGAAGGACCTGCTGCAGCTCGCCCCGGGCGAGCTGGAGCCGGACGAGGACTACGTCTTCGACCTGGACGGGGCGTACGAGCTGGCGCTGGCCGACCCGGATCCGTACACGGTGTCGGAGCTGTCCGACCTGGTCGACCTGGTGCAGCGGGTGGCCGAGGTGTGCGACGACGGGGTGCTGCTGCGGCTGGTCGAGGAGACGCCGGAGTTCGCGGCGCTGCTGGCCGACGACGCGTCGTTCGCCGGCGCCGAGGGCGAGGACCGCTGGACCCGGGTCGGCGGGGTGGTGGAACGGTCCTGGGAGCCGCTACTGGAACGGTTCGCCGGGCTGGTCGAGTGGCGCGGCAGCGAGGTGCTGGCCGAGGACGCGCAGACCGCGGCCGACCGCGACGACGACACCGACGACGACGAGGACATCGACGTCGTCGACCTGACCGACGACTCCCCCGCCGAGACGGCGGACGAGCCGCGGACCGGGCTGGCCGCGGAGCTGGTGCGGGACGCGGTCGGCTCCACCGGCGCGGTCGAGGTCGAGGGCGAGGACCCCACCGACGACGGCGAATACTCGATCTGGGAGGTCGCCGGGATCCTGCCGCTGTCGGTGACGCTGCCTTCGGGCACCGGCTACACGCTGCGGACGTACAACGGGCCGGACGACGAGCCGGTCTTCCTCGGCGCGGACCTGACCGTGGACATGTTCCGCACCGCCGACGGCCTGGTGGCCTACTGCCGCTCCGGCGCGGAGCACGACCTGTCCGAGATGGTGACCTGGGCGGACATCGCGGAGGTGGAGGAGGACCTGCCGGTCGAGCCGGAGCCGGAGGAGGTCTACGACCTGCGCTCGCCCAGCGAGGACGCGGTCGAGCTGGCGCTGGAGATCGCCGACTACTGCGACCTCGACGGCGTGACCGCGACGCTGACCCGGCGCCGCACCGGCGAGATCCCGTTCGACGCCTGGACCGCCGCGATCGACGAACTGGGGACCTGCATCCGCTGGCACGACTGACGTGGAGCCGTACTGGTCGACCCGGCCGGGGCCGGAGCCGGATGCGGCAACCCGGGCGGAGTTCGATGCGCTGCTGGCCGGCGCGGTGGCAGCGGGGCCGGGGAAAATGATCGACTACCGGCTGGCGGCGCCGAAGTGGCAGTTCCTGTGCCACGTCGCCGACGCGGGCGCGGTCGTGCTGCACGGGTCGACCAGCCCGGACATCGCCGTGTTCGAGCCGCGGCAGTCCAACGACATCGCGGAGTTCGGCAACCGGACCGCCGTGTACGCGGCGGCGGACGGGCTGTGGGCGATGTTCTTCGCGATCCTGGACCGGCCCGCGCACCGGATGTCGCTGACCAACAGCTGCTTCCGGGTGCTGGCCGACGACCGCACCCCGAGCGAGCCGTACTACTTCTTCTCGGTGAACTCCGAGGCGGTCGAGCACAGCCACTTCTCCCCCGGGACCGTCTACCTGTTGCCGGCGGACCGGTTCGAGCGGGAGGCGGCGTACGGGGAGGGCGGGCGGCAGGTGGTCACCGCGCAGGCGGCGTCGCTGGTGCCGGTCGAGCCGGTGGCGAAGCTCGCGGTGACGCCGGCCGACTTTCCGATGCGCATCCGCGCGCACGAGTTCGCCGTGCAGCAGGCCCGGATCGAGGCCGACCCGGGTGGCTTCCCGTGGCTGGCCGACGACGAGATCTGATACTCACCGCTGCCCCTGCGGGCAACCCGGTAGCCGGTGCTCAGCCGGGCCGGTGCCGGCCACCGGGTTACCCGGGGATCGCAACCCGCTCGGGTCCGCGCCGCCGCGGTGCGCGGGCGGGCAGCCGCCGACCCGGACGTTCGGGCCCGGTCCGGACCGGAGCGCGCCCCCGGGTAGACAGGTCGGGCAGAGTAACCGGCCTACCCGCGGCGGCCGAGGGCGGCGGCCAGCTCCTCGCGCCGGGTGACGCCGAGCTTGCGGTAGCTGTGCTGCAGGTGGTTCTCGATCGTGCGCCGGGACAGCTGCAGATGCCCGGCGATCCGCGGCGACGACCAGCCGCCGGCGGCCAGCTCGGTGATCTCCCGCTCCCGCTGGGTCAGCGGCGCGAACCGGTCCCCGCCGCGCCACCACAGCTCCGGCAGGTCGACGTCGGCGCGGGCGGTGACCCGCTCCAGCAGCCGGCGGTCGGCGGTGGCCCAGTCCGGCCGCTGGTCGAGGTCGGCGCAGGCCAGCGACGCGGCCGCGGTCTCGGCGGCGAGCCAGTGCAGGCCGGCCTGCTCGTA
>DASYKU010000161.1 GCA_035995165.1 Mycobacteriales bacterium | reverse complement strand
CCGACGACCTTGCCGGGGTTGAACAGGTTCAGCGGGTCCAGGGTCTGCTTCACCGCCTGCTGCATGGCCAGCACCTCCGGCGAGAGTTCCAGGCGCATGCCGCCGCGCTTGAGCAGGCCGACCCCGTGCTCGCCGGTGATCGTGCCGCCCAGCTCGATGGCCACCACCAGCAGCTCGTCGAACGCCTTCTGGGCCCGCTCCCGGGCCTCGTCGTCGCCGACCGGCGTACGGATCAGCGGGTGCAGGTTGCCGTCGCCGGCATGCGCGATCGTGGAGATGCTCGTGTCGTGCCGTCTGGCGATGTCCTCGATCGCGGCCAGCATCGCCGGCACCTTCGACCGGGGCACGCAGACGTCCTCGGTCAGCAGCGGCCCGAGCCGTTCCAGCGCCGGGTACGCCAGCCGCCGGGCCGCGAACAGCGCCTCCGCCTCGACCTCGTCGGTCGACTGCTCGGCCCACAGCGCCCCGGCGCCGCGGAACACCTCGGCCAGCGCGGCCGCCTCCTGGTCGCCGGCCTGGCCGGGCGCGTCGAGCTGGGCCAGCAGCAGCACCTCGGCGTCGGCGTCCAGGCCCAGGTGCTTCCAGTCCTCGACCGCGCGCAGGGTGAACCGGTCGAGCATCTCCAGCGCCGCCGGGACCAGCCCGCTGCGGGTGGTCGCGGCGACCGCCTCGCCGGCGGCGATCACGGTGTCGAAGGCGCCGACCACCGTCCGGGGGGCTTCCGCCCGGGCCGGGCGCAGCCGCAGCGTGATCTCGGTGATCACGCCGAACGTGCCCTCCGAGCCGACGAACAGGCCGGTCAGGTCGTACCCGCTGACGCCCTTGGTCGTCCGCCGGCCGAGCCGGACCACCGTCCCGTACGCACCGGCCGGCCCGCCCACCACGGCCTCCAGACCCAGCACGTAGTCCCGGGTCACCCCGTACTTCAGGCAGCACAGCCCGCCGGCGTTGGTGGCCACGTTGCCGCCGATGGTCGACCAGGGCGCGCTGGCCGGGTCGGGCGGATACCAGAGCCCGTGCTCGGCCACCGCCGCCTTGAGGTCGTCGTTGACCACCCCGGGCTGGACCACCGCGATCATGTTCTCGGTGTCGATCTCCAGGATCTGGTCCATTGTGGACAGATCCAGGATCAGGCCGCCGTCGACGGCGTTGGCTCCGCCGGACAGGCCGGTCCCGGCGCCGCGGGCCACGATCGGGATGCCGCGTTCGGCGCAGGCGGCGACGATCCGCCGGACGTCCTCGGTCGAGCGGGCCCGGACGGCGCCGACCGCGTCGCCGGCCGGCGCCCACTCGGCCTCGTCGTGCCCGAGCGTGCGCAGCACGTCGGGGTCGGTCACGACGGTCAGGCCGCGCAGCGTCTCGGCGAGAGTGCTCATCGCAGGAACTCCAGGATCGCGGCGTTCACCAGGTCGGGTTGGGGGTCGAGGTCGGCGGCGTGGCCGCACTCGTCGAGGACGACCGCCTCGGCCGGCTTGTTCGTCCCGGCCATCGCCGTGGCGTGCTGCCACGGCCAGAACTGGCCCTGCCGCCCGGCCAGGAACAGGCCGGGCACCCCGAGCCGGGCGATCACGTCGAGCCGGTCGGCCTCGGCGTGGTCCTGCAGCAGCGGCCGGAGCTCCGGCGAGCGCGGGTTCGCGAACCCGGCGATCAGCACGACCGCGGCTCCCTCGCCCTCGTCGACGTAGTTCAGCCGTACCCCGTCGCTGCTCGTCACCGAGGCCATGACCCGACCCTAACCGCGCCGGGGGGCGGCGCGGACGTGTGCGCGTTCACCCTGCTTGCCGACGAGGCTGAGGAACTCGACCGAGCCGGCCGCGGTGGCTCCGAACCAGTGCGGAGTACGGGTGTCGAACTCCGCGGCCTCGCCGGGTCGGAGGCGGAGGTCGTGCTCGCCGAGGACCAGGCGCAGCGTGCCGTCGAGGACGAAGACCCAGTCGTACCCCTCGTGCGTACGCAGGGCGGGCTCGGCATCGTCGGCCCCGGCCGGGAGCACGAACTTGTACGCCTGGATGCCGCCGGCCCGCCGGGTCAGCGGCACGACCGTCGACCCGTCCCGGTTGGCGATCGGACGGAGGTTGATGCGCGGATCCCCGGTCGGCGGGGCGTCGACGAGCTCGTCGATGGTGACCCCGTAGGCGCGCGCGAGCGGAAGCAGCTGTTCGAGCGTCGGCCGTCGGAGGCCCGCCTCGAGCCGGGACAGCGTGCTGGTGGAGATCCCGGTCTCCGCGGCGAGGCCGGCGAGGGTGACGTCCCGTCGGACGCGGAGCTGCCTCAGCCGCGGTCCGACGGCGTCGAGCGTGCGGTCCAGGTCGTCGCCCATGCTGTCAGTTTGCCATTCGGCAACAGAGTTTGCGGATCCGTCGCTCCGGTCGGCACCCTCGGGGCCGGACCGGAGAGGGGTCGACCCGATGACACACCGCTTCGACAAGGGGTTCTGGGACCAGCACTGGCAGGAGGGCCGGGCCGGCGGGAGCCCGCCGAACCCGTACCTGGCCCAGGAGATCGGCGACCTGCCAGCGGGTACGGCGCTGGACGCGGGATGTGGCGCCGGCGCCGAGGCCCGCTGGCTCGCCGCCGCCGGCTGGGAGGTGACCGCGGCGGACATCTCGTCCGAGGCCCTGGCCCGCGCGGCCGCGAGCGACGCCGCCGCGCGGGTGCGGTGGGTCCAGGCGGACCTGAGCGTCTGGGACCCCGGTACGCAGTTCGACCTGGTCACGACCCACTACGCCCACCCGGCCATACCGCAGCTGGACTTCTACGAGCGCATCGCCGCCTGGGTGGCACCGGGCGGCACCCTGTTGATCGTCGGGCACCTGCACACCCACGACGGCCACGGGCACGGGCACCGTCCGCCCGCCGAGGCGTCGGCGACCGCGGCGGCGGTCACCGCGCGCCTGGACGACACCCGGTGGGACGTCGTCACCGCCGGGGAACGCCGCCGCACCCTCACCGGCCCCGACGGCCACGAGGTGTCCCTCGACGACGTCGTCGTCCGCGCCACCCGGCGCCACTGACCGGCCGAGGCTGTCCTACTTGGTCGGTTCGGGCACGCTGCAGCGGATCTTCGGGTTGACGCCGACGTAGTTCAGCGGCCCGGCGACGATCGTGACCAGGATGGTCCCGGTCTTCGCGCAGCTCGCGTCCGAGCCCGAGAAGTAGTGGCGCTGCCCGGCTGCGATCGCGCCGATGATCAGCCAGATGAGGACGACGACGACACCGGCACGCATGCCTGCACCTCCGGGGCGAGGACTGGACCACATGATCGTTCCCCGTCCACCGACCGCTCAACCGGTCGAACCACCCCACCCGCCCGCACGGCATCGCACCGGCTAGCGTCGACGGATGACGGTCGACCTCTTCGCGGGTGTTCCGGTGAGCGACTACGAGCGGGCCCTGGGCTGGTACGGGCAGTTGCTCGGGTCCGGGCCCGCGTTCCGGCCGAACGCGACCGAGGCGGTCTGGGAGCTCGCCGAGAACCGTCACCTCTACATCGAGGTGCTGCCCGAGCGGGCCGGTTACGCCCTGCACACCGTGTTCGTCGACGACCTCGACGAGCGGATCACGGGCATCGGGTCCCGGGGGCTGGAACCGGCCTCGACCGAGGAGTACGACAACGGCGTCCGCAAGGTGATCTTCCACGACCCCGATGGCAACGAGATCGGCTTCGCCGGCGGCCCGACCGGCTGACGGCGGGAGGAGCCGGCATGGAGCAGGTCGACCTGTCCGGACACCCGGCCCGGCGGAACGTACGCCGGTGGCTGTCCGGCCATCCCCCGCAGGACATGCGCTCCCGCCTGCGGGAACTGGCCGACTCCCCGATCGCCGACGGACCCCCGGACCGGTACGGCACCGGCACCGTGGTGCAGGCGCTGGAGGCCCAGGTCGCCGACCTCCTCGGCACGCCGACGGCGTTGTTCGTGATCAAGGGCGTCATCGCGCAGCAGGCGGTGCTGCGGGTGTGGACCGACCGGCGCGGCTCGCCGGACGTCGCCGTGCACCCGCAGAGCCATCTCGACCTGGACGAGGCCTCCGCGTACGAGCGGTTGCACGGGCTCCGGCCGGTCCGGCTGGGCCGGCACCTCCCGTTCACGGCCGCGGACCTGGCGGCCGCGACCGGGCGGCTCGGCGCCGTCGTGGTCGAGCTGCCGCTGCGCCGGGCCGGTTACCTGCTGCCGTCCTGGGACGAGCTGGTCGCGATCTCGGCCTGGTGCCACGAGAACGCGGTGCCGCTGCACATCGACGGCGCCCGGCTCTGGGAGTCCGTGCCGTACCTCGGCCATTCCCTGACCGAGATCGCCGCGCTGGCGGACTCCGTCTACGTGTCGTTCTACAAAGGACTCGGCGGGCTGGCCGGTTGCGCCCTGACCGCCCCGCCGGACGTCCTGGCGGAATCGGCGGTCTGGATCACCCGGCACGGTGGCAGCCTCTACGCCGCCTACCCGTACGCGCTGTCGGCGCTGGACGGGCTCACCCGCCACCTCCCGGCGATGGCCGGGCACCACGAGCGGGCCGTCAGCCTGGCCGCCGCGCTGGCCGGCACCGGCCGGGCGACGATCGTGCCGGACCCGCCGCACACCACGGCGTTCCAGGTCCACCTGCCCGGCCGGCCGGAGGCCGTCGCCGCCGCCCTCACCCGGGCCGCGGTGGAGACGGGCGTCTGGATCGCCGACCGGGTGTCGGCGACGGCCCTTCCGGACGTGTCGATGATCGAGATCACCGTCGGCGTCGCGACCGCCGACGTCTCCGACGAGGAAGCGGCCGCCCTCATCGCCGCCCTGACCGTCCACACGTGACGGTCCGGTCCGCCGCTGTCCGCGACGGTGATCGACTCCTGATCAAGCCTTGTGAGAGCATCGGCGCATGGCCGAGTTCGGTGCAGAGTTGCGCCGACGCCGAGAGGCCGCCGGCCTGTCGTTGACGCAGTTCGCCCCGCTGACGCACTTCAGCAAGGGCTACCTGAGCAAGGTCGAGACCGGGAACGCCCCGCCCAACCGCTCCCTCGCCGAGATCTGCGACCGGGTGCTGGACGCCGACGGGGAGTTGCTCGCGCTCGTCCCGGACGAGGGCGAGCACGACCGGGAGCCGGTGACGGCGCTGCCCGCCCTGCCGACCCCGGTCGTCGGGCGCGCGGCGGAGATCGACCGCCTGGCGACGGCCCTGTCCGGCCGACCGGCGGTGCACGTGGTCACCGGCCTCGGCGGCATCGGCAAGACGACGGTGGCGGTCGCGGCCGCCCGCGCGGTGGCCGAACGCTTCCCGGACGGCCAGTTCCTCGTCGACCTCGGTCCCCCGGGCGCGACGGCGCCGACGGAGTCCGAGTGCCTGGACCGGGCCCTGCGGGCGCTCGGCGTCCCCGGCCGCCGCATACCCCCCGACCTGGCCGGCCGGGCCCTCCTGTTCCGCGACCGGGTGCGGCGGAAGCGGATCCTGCTGCTGGTCGACGACGCGACCAGCGCCGGGCAGCTGCGGAGCCTGCGCTCCGGCGGCCCGGGCTGCCGGGTGCTCGTCACCAGCCGCCGCCGGCTCACCGCGCTCGACGACGCCGACCACCTGGAGCTCGGGCCGCTGCCGGACGACCCCGCCGGCGCGTTGTTCCGGCAGATCTCGGGGACGCCGCCCGGCGATCCCGTCGACGAGTTCGTCCGGCGCTGCGGGTCGGTGCCGCTGGCGATCCGCATCGTCGCGGCCCGGGTACGCCGCGGCGGCTGGACCCCGGCCGAGATCCTCGACCGGCTCACGGACGAGGCCAGCCGGATCCCGGCCATGGACGACGGCGAACGCAGCATGGCCGCGGTCTTCGCCGTCTCCCTCGACGGTCTCGCCGGCGGCGAACGCGACCTGCTCGTCCTGCTCGGCCTGCATCCGGGACCGGCGGCCGACCTGCCGGCGACGGCGGCGCTGGCCGGGCTCCCGCCGATCGAGGTCGAGTCGGTGCTGATCCGGCTGTACGAGTCCTGCCTCGTCACCCGCGAACCCGGCGGGTTCGTCGTCCTGCCCGACCTGGTCCGGGCCCACCTGGCGGCGACCGAGCTCCCCCGCCTGCCGGCGGCGTACCGGGACGGCGCGGTCCGCCGGCTGGTCGACCACCTCGTCGCCCGCGTCGCCGCCGCGGACGCCGTGATCGAGCCGCACCGGCACCGGCCCGGATCAGGCTGGCCCGCGGCGGCGGGGTTCGGCACCGCGGCCGAGGCAGGCGAGTGGCTGCGCCGGCAGTGGCCGGTCGCGGTCGCCGTGGCCGACCAGGCCCGCGCCGCCGGGCTGGACGAACGCTGCTGGCAGCTGGGCTTCCTGCTGCGCGGCTACTTCTTCCGGGAACGGCTGACCGGGCCCTGGCTCCACAGTGGACGGATCGCCCTGGCCGCAGCCGAGCAGGCCGGGCAGGCCGCCTGGGTGGGGATGTCGCTGAACAGCCTCGGCATGGCCTACCTGGAGAGCGGCGACCCGGCCGAGGCCGCACGCTGCCACCTCGCCGCCGAGGAGGTCTTCGGGGCCGTCGGCGACGAGCGCGGCGCTCTCGACTCGCGGTCGAGCCTGGCCTGGGTGCGTCTCTACGAGGGCGCGTACGAGCAGGCCCGGCGCGGGTTCGAGGTCGTGCTGGCCGACTACCGGCGGCTGGGGCGGCCCCGCAACGAGTGCATCGCGCTGCGGGGGCTGGCGCTGGCCGCGGCCGAGCTCGGCCACGACGCCTCCGAGTACGTCCGGGAGGCGACCGCGCTGGCCCAGACGCCGGTGGACCAAGCGATGACCGCGAACTGTGCCGGCTGGGTCCACTACCGGGCCGGCCGGTACGACGCCGCCGCCCGCGACTACGCCGCGGCGGCCGAGAGGGCCCGGCCGGAATCGAGATACGAGCTCGTCCGCGCGCTGACCGGGCTGGGCAACGCCGCCGCCGCGGCCGGGAACCGGGACGACGCCGGCGAACGCTGGCGGGAGGCGGACGAACACCAGGTGTTCCTCGACGCCGGCACCGTCGGCGAGGCCGGCGCCCGCCGCGCACTGTCCACAAAGGATTAGGCCCCGATCCCGGCCGGGGCGGCCGGGATCGGGGCGGTCGAGTGTCGGGGTCAGCCGAGCAGCGACGCGACGTGGCTGAGGATGACGATCAGACCGTGCCAGTCCATGCGGAACACCTCTTCTCTTGCGAAAGAGGTCCGGCTCCAGCCGGACAGGAATGGGATTCCGAAAGGAACGGCAATTCGACTTCCCGGGCGTCCCCGGGTCCGAATTCAGTGCCGTATTTCGGTAAGTCGAATGTGCACCGCCGGACCATCCCGGCGGAATGGGTTTCCCGTTTCCCGTACGAACAGGAAACACAACCCCGGGAAACGGGGATGTCGCCGGCCTGCCGTGGGCGACGTAGGGTTGCTCGCCCGTTTCCACCACCCGCGGAGGACGTCCGGATGCCACCGGCGCAGGCCCTGAGCGACGCCCACACGCGCCTCGGCCGGTCGCTGCGGGCGACGCGGACCCGGGCCGGCATCAGCACCCGCCAGGTCCCGAAAGGCCAGGTGTACTTCAGCTCCGGCCACATCTCTCTGGTCGAGGCCGGCGCCACCACCCCGTCGCCGGAGCTGATCGAGAGCTACGTGGCGATGCCGGGCAGCGTGAGCGTCGAGATCTACGCGCTCTACGAGCAGATGGTCGCGGCCAGCCGGAACGCGGCCCGGCGCCGCCGGCAGGGCGGGGAACCAGCGGCCGGGCCGCCGCGGGACATGACCGAGGTGGGCGGCCGGCAGGACGTACAGCGGCATTACCACGTCGCCTCGACGCGGGCCCATTACGAATTCGGGCCCACCGGTGCCATTCGTGATGTCGTGTGCGAGATCGCGCTGACCGCCAATTCCCCGGGCGTACGGATGTACTACACCGGCTTCAACTATCCGGCCGACCAGCGGCCCGGCGTGCTCAGCGTCGAGGCGCTGTCCGGCGCCGTCGTGGCGGCCGCCCAGGCCAGTCCCAGCGGGGCGATCGGGGCGTACTTCCGGCTCGACCGCGAGCTGGCCCCGGAGGATCCGGCGCCGCACACCGTCGCCTTCCGGGTCGAGGTCCACAGCGAGGTCCCGGCCGCGCCCCGGCTCCGGTACCTCGCCACCGGCGGCAGCGAGCAGCTGCTGCTGAGCGCCGGCTTCGCCGCGCCGGCGGTGCCCGGGTCGGTCTGGTGGTTCGCCGTCCCCGACATCGTCGACGCCGAACACCCCGCGCCCGGCCAGCTCGTCCCGCGGGGCGAGGACGGCCGCTTCGAGCGCCGGTTCGAGCGGCTCGTGCCCAGCTGGTGCTACGGCTTCGCCTGGGCCTGGTGACCGCTTTCGTCTCGGCAAGCAGCCGGAGCCGTCAGTAGCGTCGCCGTGTCGCGATCACGGGGGTCGCGGCGTGTCGACGGTGGCCGTCCGGACTGTGCGCCCGGCGGGTCGTCCCGGCATCGGGGGCCCGGCCGCCGCGCTGGTCACGACCGGCGCGGCGACCGCTGGCCACCCCACCCAGCGCGGCACTCGGAGGCCGGCCGATGAGGAAGGGGCCGCACATGGACCACTGGAACTGCGAGGGATGAGGGTCGCGTGGAGATGGCCCGCATCCTGCAGGTGGACGACGAGCCGGGGTGGCGGGACGCCGTCCGGCAGGCCCTGGCCGAGTACCACGTCGACCTGGCCAGCAGCTACGACGAGGCCCTGACCCGGCTGCGGACCGGGCCCGCGTACGACCTGGCGCTGGTCGACCTGGACCTCGCCGCCGGCCCGGACCCGCGCGGCGACGACCTGCTCCACCTGCTGCGCACGGCCTATCCGGACACCCGCCGGATCGTCGTGGCCGACGCGCCGCCGGGCGGGGCGACCGTCCTGGAGAAGTACGGCGTCGAGGAGCTGCTCCTCCGGCCCGACATCGCGGTCCCGGACGTACGGCACGCCGTCGACGACGCGCTCGGCCAGCAGGTGTCGGCCGGCGCGCGGATCCGTCGCGCCGAGCTCTGGCGCCGCTACCAGGACTGGCGCCGCCGGCAGGACAGGGAGCTGGACGGGCGGATCCAGGCCGCGGAGACGTTCGCCCGCAACGCCGGGAGGGTCCAGGGCGACTCGCGTCGGCGTGCACTGGCCGAGATCGTGGCGCTGCGCGAGCGGTTCCGGGCCGACGCCAACGCCCTCGGCGATCGGATCGAGGCGGCGGCCACGGTCGAGGACACCCTGGACGCCGCCGACATCCTCGACCACCTCGAAGACCGCTACACCCAGCTGATCTAGAGACGTCGATCACGGCAGCCGCGGACCGCGGGGCCGGCGGTCAGGATGGGCGGGTGGCGACCGACGAGGGGTATCTGCTGGACAACCGGCAGGCCGAGGCCGGGCAGCGCTTCGACGCGCTCGCGGACCTGCTGGACCCGGTGACGTTCCGGCACCTGGACGCGGCCGGCGTCGGGCCGGGCTGGCGGTGCTGGGAGGTCGGGGCGGGCGGCCCGAGCGTGCCGGCCTGGCTGGCCGGGCGGGCCGGCCCGGGCGGGCGGGTCCTGGCCACCGACATCGACACCGGCTGGATGCCGGCCGACGCCGGGTACGAGGTGCGCCGGCACGACGTCGGGATCGACCCGGCGCCGGACGGGCCCTTCGACCTCGTCCACGCCCGCCTCGTGCTGGTCCACGTCCCGCAGCGGGTGGCCGCGCTCGCCAGCATGATCGGAGCACTGCGACCCGGCGGGTGGCTGGTCGTCGAGGACGCCGACCCCGGACTGCAGCCGCTGCTGTGCCCGGACGAGCACGGCCCGGCCGAGCAGCTGGCCAACCGGCTCCGGCAGGGCTTCCGGACCCTCATGGCCGGCCGCGGCGCCGACCTCACCTTCGGGCGGACGGTGCCCCGCCTGCTGCGCGACGCCGGGCTGCTCGACGTCCGGGCCGACGCCTACTTCCCGGTCGCCTCGCCGGCCTGCACCGCGCTGGAGCACGCCACCGTCCGGCAGATCCGCGACCGCCTCGTCACCGCCGGCATCGCCACCGACGCCGAGATCGACCGGCACCTGGCCAACGTCGCCACCGGCCGCATGGACCTGGCCACCGCCCCGCTCATCTCCGCCTCGGGCCGGACGCCGGTTCGCTGACGCGGCGCCGGCGGATCTACGGATCTACGGATCTACGGACGGCAGCCTCGATGGCCGGACGCAGATAGTCACCAGCGGTGACCGATTAGCTGCACCAGGTACCCACTTCGCCGCTGAGCAGGTGGGTCAGGCTTGCCGCAGCGCGATACTCGACGCCCTGCCTCAGCCGTTCGACCTCACGCTCCGCGGCTACGACCGCGGCCAGGTGGACCTGGCCGTCTCGACCCTGACCGAGCAGCTCAGCTGATCAGCCGGCCACCGCGGCCAGCTCCGGTGCGGACAGCATCCCCAGCCGGCCGGCCTTGACCACGGCCTCCAGCTGGGAATGGCTGTCGAGCTTCATGAGGATGCTCTTCAGGTGGCCCCGGCAGGTGTGCAGGCTGATCGACAGCTCGTGGGCGATCACGCGGGCGTCCTTGCCGTGGCTCAGGAGGGTCAGGACGGACTGCTCGCGCGCGGTCAGCGCCGGCAGGTACGCCTCCGCCGGCCGGAGCTCCCGCGGCCGCACCACCGGCTGCAGCATCGCCAGCAGGGCCGGGTCGACGATCATCGCCCCGCTCCGGGACGCCCTGATCATGTCGAGGACCTGGTGCAGCGCACCGGACTTCGCCACCAGGGCGGCGACGCCGGCGCCCGCGGCCCGGGCGATCAGCTCGGCGTCCTGGCACGCGGTCAGCATCACCACCCGGATCCGCGGGTGGCGCACCGCGAGCGTGGAGGCGACGGCGACCCCGTCGCTGTCCGGCAGCAGCAGGTCGAGCAGCACCACGTCCGGTTCGGTGCGCCCGACCAGCAGCAGCCCCTCGGCCGCGGTCGTCGCCGTACCGACCACGTCGAGGTCGTCCTCGACCGAGATCGCGAACGTGAGCAGATCCAGCAATGTCCGATGGTCGTCGATCAGAGCGACCGTCGTTGTCTCAGCCACGTGCTCCCCCATGACGCAGATGGCAACCCCTGGCGCATGGTGCCGTACGGGACCGGCTGATCAGGGCCGAACGGCCGAATGTGATCGAACCACCACCTACAGTGACCTAAGCCCGGTCCTCGGACGACGCCGGGACCGGCGGCCGGATGGCCGGCCGCCGGTGGCGAGGTGACTAGCCGGCGGGGCGGATGTTCTGGTTGATGTGCAGCGCGTTGTCCGGGTCGTAGCGGCGCTTCACCTGCGCGAGCCGGTCGTAGTTCCCGCGGTACGCGGCCCGGATCCGGTCCTGCCCCTCCTCCATGAGGAAGTTGACGTACGCGCCGCCGGCCGAGGTCGGGTGCAGCTCGTCCCAGTAGTCGCGGGCCCACTGCGAGATGAGCTCGGCGTTGGCCGGGTCGGGATCGACGCCGACGATGACGCCGGCCCACCCACCGTCCCGGTACGAGAAGGCGGTCGCGTCCTCGGCCACCCGCGAAGCGGCGCCGTCGATCGGGTAGAGGTGCATGGTGGAGTGCCCGGTCGGCAGCAGCGCGCCGTACTTCTGGTGGACCTCGATCCCCGCGTCCGAGATCTCGGCGAAGAAGTCGGCCCGCCAGTACCACTGCAGGCCCGCCGGGTAGAACGGGTCGAAGGCGCTCTGCAGCGCGGTGAACGGCATCGCGTGGATGCCGTTCAGCATCGGCGACCCGAAGCTCGTCACCGCGCCGAGGACCTCGTCGGCCCGGTCGTGCGGGCCGGTGTAGCACCAGACGATGCCGCAGGCCTTACGCCCCCACAGCTCCTCCGGGAACGGCGGCGCCGGCGGGATCGTCAGCAGCGCGAGCCAGCCGTCGAGCTCCTCCGGCAGGGACGGGACGAGCTCCCGGTACCAGCGCATGACCTCGGCGGTGTCGGCGAAGTCGTACAGCACCGGACCGCCGACGATCACGCCGTGCTCGCCGATGTCGTGGCAGCGGAAGGTGAACGAGGTGACGATGCCGAAGTTGCCGCCGCCCCCGCGCAGCGCCCAGAACAGGTCGGGGTGCGAGCTCTCGCTCGCCGTCACGACCGAGCCGTCGGCCAGGACGACGTCGGCGGCGAGCAGGTTGTCCACGGTCAGGCCGAACCGCCGGGACAGGTAGCCGATGCCGCCGCCGAGGGTGAGCCCGCCGACGCCGGTGGAGGACAGGAACCCCGACGGGGTCGCCATTCCGAACGCGACGGTCGCGTGGTCGACGTCGGCCCAGGTGGCGCCGCCGTCGACGCGGACGGTGTGGTTGTCGGGGTCGACCGTGGTGCTGCGCAGCAGCGAGAGGTCGATCACCAGGGCATCGTCGCGGACGCCCAGGCCGGCGGCGTTGTGGCCGCCGCCGCGGACCGCGATCTCGATGCCGTGCTGGCGCGCGAATCGTACGCAGGCGACGACGTCCGCGGTGTCGCGGCAGCGGGCGATCGCCGCCGGATGCTGGTCGATCATGCCGTTGTAGACGGCGCGGGCCCCGTCGTAGCCGGGATCGTGCGGGGTGATGAGCTCGCCGCGCAGCGCCGCGACCAGCTCGTCGTACGAGACGGTGGTGGCGGACTCGATGGTGGTCATGACGTTCCTTCGAACGGGCGCTCGCCGATCGAGCGCGTCCGGACCGACGCTAGGAAGCGGGCGTTCCCACATCGTTCGGCCCGGCCGGAACGGTGCGGAACGCCCCGGCCGCCGAGGCCGCCCGGGTCGCGCGGTCGCGCTCGCAGCGGCGCAGCAGCGCGACGCTGCCGTGCTCGGTGGCCATCCGGGCGGCGCCGTCCAGCCGGGCGATCGCGGCGTCCCGGTCGTCGTGGGCCGCCCGCAGCCGCAGCACCTCGGGCAGCCACCACAGGTCGTGCCGGGCGTACCCGTCGGCGAGGGCGGCGTCGAGGGCCGGGATCGCGGCGTCCGGACGGCCGGCGCGGACGTGCAGGTCGGCCAGCAGCGCGAGCCAGTACGGCATCCGCGCCATCGAGCCCGACGCCCGCAGCGCGGCGATCCCCTGGCGGGCCGGCTCCGTACCGGACCCGTCCTGGCGGCACCAGCCGCCCAGGATCAGCGCCCACTCGCGGTAGTAGGCGAAGCCGTACCGGCCGCAGAGCTCGGTCAGCTCCGCGACGGTCTCGGTCAGCTCGGCCCGGTCGTCGCACAGCTGGGAGGTGATCCCGCCGTACGCCAGCGCCACCGCCAGGCTGTACGGGTGCCCGATGTCCCGGGCCAGCGCGATGGCCCCGGCGCGGGTGGAGCGGGCCTCGTCGTCGTGGCCCAGCAGCCAGTGCGCGTGCGCGGCCCAGGCCGACCCGTGCACGTCCGGGCGGGTGCCGACGGTCAGCGACGGCGTCCGGTGCGCGAGCGTCGCCGCGATCTCGAAGTGCCGCAGCCCGACCGCCGGCCGCCCCAGGCTGAGCGAGGACCCACCGAACGCGAAGTGCGCGACGCCGGCGCGTTCCGAGTCGGGCTCGGCCAGGGCCAGCGCGCGGGTGACGGTCCGGTGGCCGTCGTCGAGGTTGCCCTGTACGAACTGGGTCGACCAGAGCCCGACCCGCGCGGTGAACGCCGACGCGGCCCGGCCGAGACCGTCGGCCAGCTCAACCGAGTGCTCCATCGTCCGCTGCAGCTCCACGGAGGCGTAGCCGTAGCGGGCGTTGAGCGGGGCGGCCATGGCCTCCAGGATGTCGAGCTCGGTGCCGTCCCGGCCCGCGCCCGCGGGGAGCGTACGCAGGATCGCCAGCGCGTCCCGGTGCAGCCGGATCGCCTCGGCGTGCGCGAACCGCGCGGCCGCGATGTCCGCCGCCCGCCGGTAGTAGGCGACGGCCCGCTCCGGCCGGCCGCCGCGCGCGTACTGCTCGGCCAGCTGGGCCGAGACGGCGTCGGTGTCGCTGGCGTGCAGGAGCTCCAGCCCCTGCGCGAGCCGCCGGTGCAGCAGCCAGCGCCGGGGCGGGCTCACCTGCCCGTACGCGGTGTCCCGGAGCAGGTCGTGGGAGAAGTCGTAGCCCTCCCGGACCTCCCGCACGATCCGGCGGCGCCAGAGCTCGTCGATCGCCTCCACGACCGTGTCGGCGGTGAGGTCGCTGGCCTCGGCGAGCAGCTCCAGCGTGAAGTCCCGGCCGACGGCCGCGGCCAGCGCGGCCACCTCCCGGGCCGCGGGGCTCACCTGGTCCAGGCGGTTGCGCAGGACCGCGGTCAGGTCGTCCACCGGCAGCGGGGCGCGGTCGAGGTCGGCGGTGGTACGGGCGGCCTCGACGACGTAGAGCGGGAAGCCGCCGGTCGTCGCGTACAGCAGGGCGGTGTCGTCGGCGGCCAGCGGGAAGCCGGAGATCGCCGCCGCCAGCCGGCCGGTGTCGGCCGCCTCCAGCGGGCTCACCGCGAGCTCGGTGAGCCGCCCGCCGGCCCGCATCCGGGCCGTCCAGTCGCCGAGCTCGGGGGCGTCCGCCCGGACCGTCGCGGCCACCAGCACGGGAGCGCCGGCGGCCAGCCCCAGGTAGAACGGCAGGAACGCGAGCGTCTCCTGGTCGCACCACTGCAGGTTGTCCAGCACCAGCAGCATCGGGCGGCCCAGGCCGATCAGCGCCCGGGCCAGGCCCTCCAGGAAGCGGTGCCGCTGCCAGGCGTCGACCATCGCCCGGGCCGGCAGCGCCGGCTCGCCCCGGTCCGGCGTGGACGGCACCAGCCGGTCGACCTCGTCCCGCCAGACCGGGTCCAGCGTCGCGGTGGCCGCGCGGATCGCCGGCGCCCGCAGCCAGTCCGCCACCGGGGCCAGCGCCAGCTGCCCGGACGTGCCGAAGCACTCGGTGCCCGCCACCACCGCGCCCTCGGACCGGGCCAGCTCGGTCAGCTCCGCGACCAGCCTCGTCTTCCCGACGCCCGGGTCACCGCGGACCAGCACCAGCTCCGCGTGGCCGGCGGTCGCGGCCCGCCACCGGTCCCGCAGCAGCCCGAGCTCCGCGGACCGGCCGACCAGCTGCGCCGCGGCCGCCCCCGACCGGCCGGTCGGCCGGTGCGGCTCCGACCGGCCGACCGGTCGGTCGGGCTCCGCGGCCGCGGGCCGGACCGCGAGCCGGCGCAGGGCCTGCCGGGTGGCCTCGTCGGGCTCGATGCCGAGCTCGCGCTCCAGCACGGACGCGCAGTGGTGGTACGTGCTCACCGCCCCGGCCCGGTCCCCCAGCTCGGCCTGGATCTCCATCAAGGTCCGGTAGCCGACCTCCTCCAGCGGCGCCAGCTCGATCCGGCGCCGGGCGGTCGCGACGGCCCCGGCCAGGTCGCCGGTCTGCACCTGGGCCCGGCCGAGCCGGTCGCACAGCTCGATGCACTCCCGTTCGATCCTCGCCCGCGGCGCCGGCAGCCAGTCGTCGTACGCACCCGGGAGGAGCTCGCCGCGGTACTCGGCCAGGGCGGCGGCGGCCGCGGTCAGCACGGTGGCGGTGTCCCCGGCCACGGCCACGGCCCGCTGGACCTCGAACGTCCGCAGGTCGACCCGGCACGACGGGCTGTCCCGCCAGCACAGGTCGCGCGGCGTCACCAGCAGGGACGGCTCCGCCGGCAGGATCTGGCGCAGGTGGTGCAGCTCCCGGCGGAGGTTCGTCAGCGCCTGCGCGTCCGTCGAGTCCGGCCAGAACAGCCCGGCGAGGTGCTGGCGGCTCTGCGGCGCGCCCGCATGCAGGACCAGGTAGGCGACCAGGACGACCGCGCGGGACGACCGGGTACGGACGATGCCGGTGGCATCGTCGGTGATGACCTGCTCCCCGAGCAGCGAGACCCGCAGCACCCCGACCCAGCCTCCCCGACGAGCCTGCCCGCACCGTAGCCCTACGCGCCCTTCTCGATCCGGGCGTAGCCGGACAGCAGCACGTCCGCGAGCCGGTCGGGCGCCTCCATCGCGACGTAGTGCCCGACGCCGTCGAGCGTCACGGCGGTCACGTGACGACGTACCCGGTCATCGGCCCGGCCGCTCGGGGAAGCAGGCGCGGACCCGGTCGCGGGTGGCGTCGTCGAGGGGAACCGCGGCCACGTTCTGCTCGATCTGCGCGGGTGCGGTGGCGCCGAGCAGCACGCTGCCGGTGCGCGGGTCGGCCAGCGCGTACCCGACCGCCAACGCCGCCGGCGCGACGCCGAGATCGGCGGCCAGCGCGAGGAACGCCGGGACCCCGGCGAGCACGGCCCGGGCCCGCGGGTCCTCCAGCTTGCCCGCCATCCGGCCGGCCGCGGCCGGGTCGGCGTACTTGCCGGTGAGCAGACCACCCGCCAGCGTCGCCGAGGCGACCACCGAGACCCCCGTATCCGACAGCACCCCGGTCATCTCCCGGTCCTCGACCACCGACCGCAGCGCGGCACTGTACGGAAGCTGCGTCGCCACCGGCGCCGCGACGCCGAGCCGGCCCGCGGTCGCGACCGCCTCGGCCGTGTCGGCCGCGGACCAGTTGAGCAGTCCCCAGTGCACGGAGCTCCCCCGTTGGAGAAGCCCGCTGACCTCACGGACGACGTCCGCGACCGTCATGCCCGCCGGCCGCCGCTCGGCGTAGATCAGGTCGACCCGGTCGAGCCCCAGCCGTCGCAGGCTCGCGGCCAGCTCCGCCGCGGCGTCCTGGCGCGGCCAGAACTCCCACCACAGCTTGTTCGCGACCACCACCGCGTCGCGGTCCCACCCCGCGGCCCGGAACACCTCGCCGAACACGACCTCCGACCATCCGGTCGGCAGGGGCGCGGTCCCGCTCTCGTCGTCGTACCGGGCGTCGTCGAGGAACGTGATCCCCGCCTCCCGCGCGGCCACCATCACCGCGACGGCGTCGGCCCGCTCCATCCGCTCGAACGTCCGCCAGGACCCGAGCGAGACCGCACTGACCACGGGCCCGGCCACACCGAGCCGGCGACGAGTCATAGCCATGGGAGGAGTATCGACACCTGATAAACTCGGGTCAGCACGTGGTTGCGCCTAGGGTTCCGTCGGCTCCCCGCCTCGTACGGCACACACAATCAGGGTGAGCCGGGACTGGACCGAGCGGCGACAGGACGGTTCCGGCAGCCAGCCGGCGGTCGCCCAGACCCAGGGGACAGAAGCCCGGAGGGGTTCCTGCCCGCATGCCCTGGGAGCCCCCGTGACCACCTCCTCCTCCGTCGGTCCCACCGTCATCCTCGCCGTGCTGGGTGCGGCGGTGTTGCACGCGGTGTGGAACGCGCTGGCCCACGCGATCGACGACCAGCTGGTCGGGTTCGCGCTCATCGGCGTGGGTGTCACCGTCGGGGCGGTGCCGCTCGTGTTGTTGTCCTCGGCGCCGGCCCGCGCGAGCTGGCCCTACCTCGTCGGCTCGGTCGTGCTGCACGTGGCCTACAACCTGCTGCTGATGCGGTCCTACCGGCTCGGCGAGTTCAGCCAGGTCTATCCGATCGCCCGGGGCACGTCGCCCTGGCTGGTCGCGCTGGCCGCGGCCGTCTTCGCCGGCGAGCACCTGTCGCCCCTGCGGTGGCTGGGAGTGCTGGTCATCTCGGCCGGGCTGGCCTCGCTGGTGTTCGCCGGCGGCGTGCCCACCCGGGCCGCGCGCCCGGCGATCGCGGCCGCCGTGCTGACCGGGGTGGCCATCGCGGCGTACACGACCCTCGACGGGCTCGGGGTCCGGAGCGCGGACACGGTCGCCGGCTACACCGGCTGGCTGTTCCTGTTGCAGGGGCCGGTCCTGCCGCTGGCCGCGGTGGCGGTCCGGCGCGGCCGGCTCTGGCCGCAGGTCCGGCCCCACCTGCCGGCCGGGCTGGCCGCTGGGCTGCTGTCGCTGGCCGCGTACGCGCTGGTGCTCTGGGCCCAGACCCGGGGCGCGCTGGCGCCGATCGCCGCGCTGCGCGAGTCCAGCGTCATCGTCGGCGCGGTGATCGGCACCGTCGTGTTCGGCGAGCGCTTCGGCCGCTGGCGCATCGCCGCGACCGTCCTCGTCGCCGCCGGCGTCATCCTCGTCAGCCTCTGAGCCACTGCCCGGCCGCGACGACCTCCCCGGCGCGAACGCCGCCGGCCGGATGAGCCTGAACCTCTCCGCGCCGATCGGCGACCAGCTCACCGCCCGCCGGATCAGCTCCCCGACCTTCCGGAAGTCTGGGCGGCCGCCGGTGTTGGTAGTGGTGTGAAGAAGATCGGGTTCCTGTCCTTCGGCCACTGGTCCCAGTCGCGGGGTTCGCAGACCCGCACCGGGGCGGACGCGCTGCTGCAGTCCATCGAGCTGGCGGTGGCGGCCGAGGAGGTCGGCGCCGACGGCGCGTACTTCCGGGTGCACCACTTCGCGCAGCAGCTGGCCTCGCCGTTCCCGCTGCTGGCCGCCGTCGGGGCCCGGACGAGCCGCATCGAGATCGGCACCGGCGTGATCGACATGCGGTACGAGAACCCGCTCTACATGGCCGAGGACGCCGGCGCGGCCGACCTGATCGCCGGGGGCCGGCTCCAGCTGGGCATCAGCCGGGGCTCACCGGAGCAGGTCATCGACGGCTTCCGCTACTTCGGCCACGTCCCGGAGGAGGGCTCCGACCACGCCGCCATGGCCCGGGAGCACGCCCGGGCGTTCCTCGACGTGATCAAGGGGGAGGGGTTCGCGCGTCCGAACCCGCGGCCGATGTTCCCCAACCCGCCCGGGCTGCTCCGGATCGAGCCGCACTCGCCCGGGCTGTCCGAGCGGATCTGGTGGGGCGCCGGCAGCCGGGCGACCGCCGAGTGGACCGCGCAGCAGGGGCTGAACCTGATGAGCTCGACGCTGCTCACCGAGGACACCGGGGTGCCGTTCCACCAGCTGCAGGCCGAGCAGATCCAGCGGTTCCGGGACGCCTGGAAGGCCGCCGGCCACGACCGGGAGCCGCGGGTCTCGGTCAGCCGCAGCATCTTCCCGATCGTCAGCGATCTGGACCGGGCCTACTTCGGCTCAGCGCGCGCGGATCAGGACCAGGTCGGCTACATCGACGGCGGCACCGCCCGCTTCGGCAAGACGTACGCCGGGGAGCCGGAGCAGCTGGTCAAGGAGCTCGCCGACGACGAGGCGATCGCCGCCGCGGACACCCTCCTGCTCACGGTCCCCAACCAGCTCGGCGTCGACTACAACGCCCACCTCCTCGACAGCGTCGTCCGGCTCCTGGCCCCCGACCTCGGCTGGCGCTGACCGGCGGCGCACACGACGGAGCCCCGCAGCCGGGGGGTGGCTGCGGGGCTCCGCTCTAGGAGGGGATGGTCAGTTGCGGACCACCACCGCCTGGGCCAGCAGCACGCCGCCGCGGCTGCTCTCGATGCTGACCGTCCGGCTGGCCGGCGGCTGCGGGCCGTTGGCCAGACGCAGGCTCCAGGCGCCGAGCGCGTCGACCGACGCGGTCCCGAGCTTGGTGCCGGTCAGCGTGTTGCCCAGCCAGACGGTGATCTGGTTGCCCGTGGTCACCGTGGCCGTACCGACGACACGCCATTCACCCTTGCTCGTACGGAACTCCACCTGCGAGGTGGTGAGCACGTCCGGGATCGGGCTGATCTGAACGTTCGCGACGTCCGTGCCGCCCGGGCCGGTGACGGTGAGCTGGAAGATCACCGGGTCGGCCGTGTTCGGCATCGTGAAGGTCGGCTTGGCCACCGTCGTGCTGGACAGCGTGGCGGCCACG
>DASYKU010000160.1 GCA_035995165.1 Mycobacteriales bacterium | reverse complement strand
CGCGGCCAGCAGCAGCCGGGCGGCGCCGAGCGCGCCGCCGTACCAGGCCGCGGCCAGGCCGGCGGCGCCGTGCCAGAAGCCGGGCCGGTCCAGGTACGCCCCCGGGCCGCCGACCGCGATGCCCGGCACCGCGTCCAGGGTGATCGTGACGGTTCCGGTCGCGGCCAGGCCGACCGCCGGCCAGCTGGCCGGGTCCGGGACGATCGCGGCCACGTCGAGGGCGAACAGCCGCCGCTCGTCGCCGGCGTGCGCGGTGACCAGGGCCCGGTCCAGGATCTCGGCCCCGGAGCACCAGGCCTTCGTGCCGGACAGCCGCCAGCCGGACCCGGACCGCCCGGCGACCACCCGGGCGGTCGGCGGCTCCGCGGCCCAGACGCCCCAGAGCCCGACCGCGGGCGGCCCGCCCAGCTCGGCCAGGATCGCGACCGCGTCGGCGTGGGCCTCGGCCAGCCGGCCGAGGCTGAGGTCGGCGGCGGCCAGCTCGGCCAGCGCGGTCCACCGCGCGAGCGTGCGGCCGGAGCCCGGGAGGGGCAGGTCGAGCTCCCCGGCCGCGTGCACCGCCCGCAGCACCGTCCCGGCGGTGGACCGGGTCAGCGGCAGCTCAGTGCGCCAGTCTCCGGTCACGGGCGGACCCTATGTCGCCCGGGCGGCCCTCGCCGCTCGGCGGATCAGCGCCGTCGGACGCGCCGTCGGACTCGCCACCGGCGAGCTCGCCCGGGTCGGGCAGCGGCTCGGCCAGCAGCGGCGAGTGGGCCAGCACGTACACCCCGGCGCAGACCAGCGCGGCGCCGACCGCCAGCCCGGCCAGTCCGCCGGCGCTGGTCGGCAGCCCCTCGTTGAAGCCGATCACCGCCAGCGCGGTCCCGACGACGGGATTCGCGATGGTCATGGCGGTCGCCGCGACGGGGAGCCGACCCGAGGTGAACGCGACCTGCTGCAGGATCACGCCGACCGCGGTGCCGAGCGCCAGCGCGTACCCGGGCCAGTCGGTGGCGGTGTAGGCGATGCCGTGCTTGACCAGGTCGTCGGAGGTGAGCTTGACCATGCTCGCGGTCGCCGCCAGGGACACCCCGGCCGCGCTCGCGAACAGCGTCGCCCGGATCGGCCCGGACCGCAGCGCGCCCGCCGCGGCCAGCACGAGCACGGTCCCGGCCAGCGCGAACAGCAGGAGCAGCAGCCGGCCCCGGTGGGCCTGGGACGCGCCTGGCTCCACCCCGCGCACGGCCAGGAAGACCGCCAGCCCGACCGCGATCGTGCCGGCGCCGATCCAGTCCCGGGCCCGCGGCCGGATCGTCTGCCCGATCCCGGCCAGCGGCAGCGTGAAGATCAACGTGGTCACCTGCAGCGACTGGACCACCGAGACGGACCCGAGGTTCAGCGCGGCGGCCTGGACGAAGAACGCCAGCGTGCCGAGGCCCCAGCCGAAGAACCAGACCCGCTCCTTGGCCATCCGGCGCAGCGCCCGGCCGGCCGCCCCGGCCTCGGCCAGCAGGCGCGCCGCCCGGTCGTCGTCCGAGTCGGTGTCGGCCGGGGTCGCGCTGCGCCACGCGGCCCGCTGCTGGAGGTACTCGGACAGCGCGTACAGGAACGCGGCGATCAGCGCGAGGAGGATGACGATCGCCAGCACACCCAGGATTGTCCTCAGTAATCCCGAGTCGTGTCGTGCCGGGTACGTCACACGGCGTTTCGCGGCCGCTCGGGAAGGTTTTCGGGTCCGCCGTAGTAAGCAGAACTGATGGGGACGAGCCGGGGCGCGCAAGCCCGGCCCCGAGGACGGGCCGAGCTGGGTATCGGCCTTGCCGTCTTCGCCTACTACCTGGTCGTCTCCCACCTGGGTGGACCGGGCCGGTACGCGGCCGCCGTCGACCACGCCGGGATCGTGTACGGCCTGGAGCGCGACCTCTGGATCGACGTCGAGCCCTGGTTCAACGCCGCCCTGCACCCGCACCGCACGCTGGTCATGCTGGCCAACTACGAGTACGCCACGACGTACGTGATCAGCGCGCTGGCGATGCTGATCTACCTGCTGGTCCGGCGGCCGGACCACTACCGCCCGGCCCGCAACTCGTTCGTGCTGCTCAACGTCATCGCGATCAGCTGCTTCGGGTTCTGGCCGACGGCGCCGCCGCGGCTGGTGCCGGACCAGGGGTTCGTGGACACCGTCCGGCTGGGCCAGACTTGGGGGTCGTGGGGATCACCCGTCGGCGACCAGGCCAACCAGCTCGCGGCGATGCCGTCGCTGCACTTCGCCTGGGCGGTGTGGGTCAGCGCGGTGCTCGCCTGGCTCGGTCACCACTGGTGGCTGCAGCTGATCAGCGCGGCGCACGTGCTGCTCACGTTCGTGGTCATCGTGGCCACCGGTAACCACTACGTGCTGGACGCGGTGGCCGGCCTCGGGCTGGCCGCGCTCTGCGTCGCCGTGGTCGGCCGGCCGGTGCCGGGGGCCCGGCTGGTGCCGCCCGCGGACGCGTTCTTCCTGCACGTCGAGACGCTGGACGCGCCCCAGGTGGTCGGCGGCGCGGTGCACCTGCAGGCGCCGCCGTCGATGACCGCGCTGCAGGACGTGCTGCGGGAGGCGCTGCCGGAGCTGCCGCGCTTCGACCAGAAGCTCACCCGCCGCTCGGTGCTGCACAAGTGGCGCTGGCAGCCGGTGGACGACCTGGACTGGTCCTGGCACGTGGTCGACTCCCGCACGCTCGGCTTCGAGGGCATGGAGCTGGACGCGCTGATCGGCCGGCTGGCGGCGATGCGGCTGCCCCGCGACCGCCCGCTCTGGCGGATGGTCGGGGCCGCGCTGCCGGACGGCCGCGGGGTGGCGATCCTGCTCGCGCACCACGTCTGCGCCGACGGCGTCGGGCTGGTCACCGGCGCGTTGTCGATCCTCAAGCCGCGTTTCGAGAGCCACGGGCTGCTCGGTCCGGTCGCCGCCCCGCCCGGGACGCTGCGGACCGTGGCCGGGGTGGCCGGGCTGGCCGCCGACACGGTCCGCGGCCGGGGCCGGCTGCGGCTGCCCGCCGGCGGCGGGCACGAGTTCGCGACCGTGGTGCTGCCGCTGGCCCAGGTGCGGGCGGCGGCCCGGCGGCAGCGGGCCGGCGTACCGGACCTGCTGCTGTCGATGCTGGCCGGCGCGCTCGGCACGGTCTCGGAGCGGACCGGGCTGCTGCGGGTCTCGATGCCGCTGACCACCCGCCAGGCCGGTGGCCCCGCCGAGGGCAACCGGACCGGCACGATCCTGATCGACGTCCCGGTCGCGCCGGGCACCCGGCCGGCCCCGGCCGAGCTGGCCGAGCAGATCGCGGCGCTGTCCGCGAGCGGCCGCCCGGCCGCGGCCCGGGCCGTGCAGAAGGTGCTCGGCCTGCTGCCGGCGCCGCTGCACCGCCTGATCGCCAAGGCCGTCTACGGGCGGGGCACGTTCGGCGCGATCGTGTCCTGCATGCCCGGGCCGCGGGCCCGGCTCTCGCTCGGCGGACCGCCGATCGAGGCGGTCTTCCCGCTGGTCCCGCTCGCGCCCGGGACCGCGGTCGCGGTCGGCACGCTGACCTGGAACGGGAAGCTCTGCGTCGGGATCGAGGTGGACCCGGCGCTGGCGCCGGCCGCGACGATCGGCGCCGCCCTGCGGGCCGAGTTCGCCGCGGCGGCCGACCGGTCCCCGTCCTACTGGACGGGTGGGGAGGACGGGGTCAGCTCGGGTCCTCGCGAGGAGGGCCCCAGGCCAGTGCCAGGGTGAGCCGCAGCCGGGTGTCGGGGTCGTCGTCCAGCGCCGGCCCGAACGCCTCGCGCAGCTGCTTGAGGCGGTAGCGGACGGTCTGGGGGTGGATGTGCAGCTCGGCCGCGACGGCGCCACCGTCGCCGCCGTGCCGCAGCCAGGCCGCCAGCGTCTCCTCCAGCCGGCGCCGGGCCCCGGCCGGGCGCCCGTCCAACGGAGTCAGGCTGCGTCGCCGCAGCACCGCGAGCAGGTCCCGGTCGCGGTGCACGATGATCGTGTCCAGATGCTCATCGACGAACAAAGGGTCGCCGACCAGCACGCCCGAGCGCCGCAGCCGTACGGCGGTCTCGGTGATCCGGCCCGCGGCCGGCAGCTTGTCCAGCGGCACCGCCGGACTGACCACGGCCCGCACGTCCTCCAGCGCGGCGATGATCCGGTCGCGCTGCCCGGGGCCGGCCGCGTCCGGGACGATCGCGCCCAGCAGGCTGCCCCAGCGCACCGGCAGGCTGTCCGGGCCGAGCCGGCGGGGGACGGCCGCGGCCCCCGGGTCGTCCGCGTCGACCAGCACCAGCGCGGCCGTGCCGGGCAGCCGCCAGCCGCAGCGGGCGGCCCCGGCCCGGATCGCGGCCGAGCTGGCCCGGTCGGCCAGCAGCAGCTCGGCCAGCTCCTCGCGCTGCCGTTCCCGGCTGCTGGCCTGCTCGGCGTGCTCGGCCACGTACCCGTCCGCGGTGGCCGAGGCCAGCGCGTCGACCAGCACGAACATCTCGTCGGCGAGCGAAGCCAGGGTCTGCGCGGAGGCGCCGGAGGCGGTCGCGATCCGGCCCAGGTGCCGCCAGCCGACCCGGGCCGCGACCCGGTACGCGGCGAGCAGGTCGGACAGGTGCCGCCCCTCCCGGCACTGCGCGGCGCCGACCTCGGTGAACAGCAGCGTGACCAGCGTGGGCAGCTCGGCCAGCTGGTCGGCGGCGACCCCGCTCTCGGCCCGGGCCACCAGCTCGATCGTGGGCCCCTCGATCGCGCCGAGCACCTCGGCCCGGTCCTCGTCCAGGAACCGGGCGAAGGCCGGCCATTTGTCCCGGAACAGGATGGCGATCTCGTCCAGCGCGTCGGGCAGCCCGGCCGCGAGCGCGGCACCGAGCTGACCGGGGTGCAGGGTCGGTTCCAGGCGATCTCCCACGAACGGCGGAATGCGCGGCACTGCCGAAGTTATGCCCGATGCCGCGGAATTTGTCACGGAGGCGCAAAGACAGTGGTCCACCCTGGTCCCGGTGGAGTAGAGAAGATCGGCACCGATGAGGAGTGTCATGAGACGTGGAGGCGGAGCGGGTGGTTGAGGGTCGAGCCCACCCGGGTACGCGTACGGTCCGGCTGCGCCGGCAGGAGTCGGCCGAGAACTTTCCCGTCGCGATGCGTGTCCTCCCGGCCGCCGTCCGCGTCCACCTGCGCGCGATCTACGACGTGGTGCGCGTGATCGACAACCTCGGCGACGACGCCGGGTCGCCGGCGGACCGGACCGCGGCGCTGGAGGCGTTCGGCGCGGACCTGGCCACGGTCTGGACCACCGGCCGTCCCTCCGACCCGGTGCTGGTCGGCCTGCTTCCGTCCGTACGGGCCTGCGGTCTGCAGCATCGTGACTTCGCCGCGCTCGTCGAAGCCAACGTGCAGGACCAGCGGCTGACCCGGTACGGGACGTACGGGCAGTTGCGGGGTTATTGCGCGCTGTCCGCGGCCCCCATCGGCCGGCTCGTGCTGGCCGTCTTCGGGGCGACCACCCCGGCCCGGGTCGTGCTCTCGGACCAGGTCTGCGACGCGCTGCAGCAGCTGGAGCACTGGCAGGACGTGGCCGAGGACCTGGCCGGTGGCCGGATCTACGTACCGCAGGAGGACCTGGCCCTGTTCGGGGTGACCGAGGCCGACCTGGCCGCGCCGGCCTCCTGCGCGGCCGTCGCCGAGCTGATCGTGTTCGAGACCGAGCGGGCCCGGGCGCTGCTGGTCGGCGGCTCGCCGATCGTCGGCACCCTGCACGGCTGGGCCCGGGTCGCGGTCGCCGGCTACGTGGCCGGCGGCCTGGCCGCCGCGGACGCGCTGCGCCGCCGCGGCGCCGACCCGCTCGTCGCCACCCCGGTCGCCTCCAAGGCCGGCACCGCCCGGCATGCTCTGGCGGTGCTCGCGCGGGGGAGGGCGGCATGACCCGCGCCCGGCCCGCCCCGGGCCCGGCCCAGCTCCGGGACGCGTACGAGGTCTGCGCCGCGATCACCAAGGTCGAGGCGGGCAACTTCTCGTACGGGATCCGGCTGCTGCCGACGGTCAAGCGCGACGCCCTCTCGGCCGTGTACGCGCTGGCCCGGCGCGTCGACGACATCGCCGACGGCGACCTGCCGGCGGCCGAGCGGGCCGCGGCGCTGGACCGGCTGCGGGAGGCGATCGCCGCGCCGCCGCCCGTGGACGACCCGGTGCTGGTCGCGGTCACCGACGCCGCCGGTCGGCTGCCGATCCCGATGGGCGCGTTCGGCGAGCTCATCGACGGCGCCCAGATGGACGTGACCGGCCGGCGGTACGGGACGTTCGCCGAGCTGGAGACGTACTGCCGGTGTGTGGCCGGCGCGGTCGGGCGGCTCTGCCTGGGCGTGTTCGGCTCCCGGTCGCACCCGGACGCGGCGCTCCACGCCGACCAGCTCGGCATCGCCCTGCAACAGGCCAACATCCTGCGCGACGTGCGCGAGGACCTGCTCAACGGCCGGGTGTACGTGCCGGCCGAGGACCTGGACCGGTTCGGGGTCACGATCCGGCTCGGTCCCGACGGCCGGCTGGCCGACCCCGACGGCGGGCTGGCCCGGCTGATCCGGTTCTCGGCCGAGCGGGCCCGGGGCTGGTTCGCCGAGGGGGAGCGGCTGATCCCGTTGCTGGACCGGCGCAGTGCCGCCTCCGCCGCCGCGATGGCCGGCATCTACGCGGCCCTGCTCGACCGGATCGCCGAGCAGCCCTCCCGCGTGTACGGCGGCCGGCTCTCGCTGCCGGTCTGGCAGAAGGCCGCGATCGCGGCCCGCTCGCTCGCCGGGGTGTCCCGGTGACCCGGGTCGGGGTCGTCGGCGGCGGCCTGGCCGGCATCACCGCCGCGCTGGACCTGGCCGCCGCCGGGCGGGACGTCGTGCTGCTGGAGTCGCGGCCCTGGCTCGGCGGGCTGGCCTCGTCGTTCGGGCGGGGCGAGCTGACCGTGGACACCGGGCAGCACGTGTTCCTGCGCTGCTGCACGGCGTACCGGGAGTTCCTGGACCGGCTCGGCGTGACCGGGCTGACCACGCTGCAGCCGCGGCTGGACATCCCGGTGCTGCGGACGGACGGGAAGCCCGCCCGGCTGCACCGCGACCCGCTGCCGGCGCCGTTGCACCTGGCCCGCGCGCTGCTCGGCTACCGGGTGCTGACGCCGCGGGAGCGGATCAGCGCGGCCCGGGCCGTCCGGGCGCTGGGCCGGGTCGACCCGGCCGACCCGGCCTCGGACGCGGTCACGTTCGGCAGCTGGCTGGCCGCGCACGGGCAGGGCCCGCGCGCGGTGGCCGCTCTCTTCGACCTCATCGGCGTGGCGACGCTCAACCTGCCCGCCGATCAGGCCTCGCTGGCGTTGGCCGCGATGGTCTTCCGTACGGGGCTGCTGACCGACTCGTCGGGCGGCGACCTGGGCTGGTCGAGGGTCCCCCTCGGCCGGCTGCACTCCGAGGCGACCGTGACGGCGCTGTCCTCGGCCGGGGTGTCGGTGCGGTGCGCTGCCCGGGTCCGCTCGCTGGACCGTCTTGGAGAGGAGTTCCGGTTGGTGCTCGACACCGATTCGATCCCGGTGGACCAGGTGGTCCTCGCCGTCCCGCCCCCGGCCGCCGAGGCCCTGATGCCCGGCGGCGGTACGCACGCCCCGGCCGGCTGGTCGGCGAGGCTGGGCGCGTCCCCCATCGTCAACGTGCACGTCCGGTACGACCGGAAGGTCACCGAGCACGAGTTCTTCGCCACCGTCGGCTCCCCGGTCCAGTGGGCGTTCGACCGGACCGAGGGCAGCGGCGCGACCGAGGGCCAGTACCTCGCCGTCTCGCTGTCCGCGGCCGGCCGGCAGATCGACGAGCGGGCGGCCGACGTGGTCGCCGAGGTCGTCCCGGCGCTGGCCGGGCTGCTGCCGCGGGCCCGCAACGCGCGGATCCTCGACACCTGGGTGACCCGGGAGCGGACCGCGACCTTCCGGGCCGCGCCCGGCAGCGCCGCGCTCCGGCCGCCGGCAAGGACGGAGATCCCGGGGCTCGCGCTGGCCGGCGCGTGGACCGCGACCGGCTGGCCGGCGACGATGGAGAGCGCGGTCCGATCCGGACACGCCGCCGCCGACGTGCTCATCGGCACCTCCGCACCGGCCGGGGTGGCAGCGTGACCGCCGTGGCCGAGCTCGTGAGCGTCGGTCCGGCGCTGCGGGCAGCGGTGGACCGGCTGGAACCCAACACCTGGAAGGTCGCCGCCTACCACTTCGGCTGGGTCGACGCGGCCGGCCGGCCGTCCGGCTCGGACGTGACCGGCGGCGGCAAGGGCGTCCGGGCCCGGCTGGCGCTGCTGTCGGCCCGGGCCGCCGGCGCGCCGGCCGAGGTCGGGCTGCCCGGCGCGGTCGCGGTCGAGCTGCTGCACAACTTCTCGCTCGTGCACGACGACGTGATGGACGGCGACGTGCAACGCCGCCACCGCCGTACGGTCTGGGCCGTCTTCGGGGTCCCGGCCGCGATCCTGGCCGGCAGCGCGCTGCAGTCGCTGGCGCTGGAGGTCGTGCTCGACCCGCCGACGCCGGCCGGGGCGGCCGCCGCCGACCTGCTGTCCAAGACGACCCGGGCACTGATCGGCGGCCAGTTCGAGGACCTCGCCTTCGAGCGGCGCCGCTCGGTCACCGTGGCCGAGGCCGAGGAGATGGCGGCCGGCAAGACCGGCGCGCTGGTCGTCGCCAGTGCGGCCGTCGGGGCCGTGCTGGCCGGGGCCGGGCCGGAGACGGTCGCGGCGCTGGAGGCGTACGGGGACCACGTGGGGCTGGCGTTCCAGCTCGAGGACGACCTGCTCGGGATCTGGGGCGACCCGACCGTGACCGGCAAGCCCGCACTGGCCGACCTGCGGGCCCGCAAGAAGTCGCTGCCGGTGGCGGCCGCGCTGGCCACCGGGGGACCGGCCGCCGACCGGCTGCGGGAGTGGCTGGCCACCCCGGCCCCGCCGCCCGGGCAAGCCACCGAGGTCGACTGGGAAGACCTGGCCGAGCTGCGCGCGATCGCCGACCTGGTCGAGCAGGCCGGGGGCCGGGCCTGGGTCGCGGCCGAGGCCCGGCGCCAGGTCGTGCTGGCCGAGCAGGCCCTGGCCGGGGCTCCGGTGGAGCCGGCCGCGGCCGCCGAGATGGTCGCGCTGGCCCGGTCCCTGCTGGGACGGTCGGCATGACGGCCACCGTGCCGCCGCCGGCGGCCCCCGGGGAGCCTGACAGAGCGGGACATCAGACGGCCGAGGGGCCGTTCGGGCGGCTGGGCACACGGGTCCCGGATACCCGTGATGCCCGTCACACCCTCTTCGAAACCCTCGATCGGGCGGTCCGGCACCTGCAGGGTTTGCAGGACCCGGCCGGGTGGTGGAAGGGCGACCTCGAGACGAACGTGACGATGGACGCCGAGGACCTCATGCTCCGGCACGTCCTCGGCATCCTCGAGCCCGGCGACACCGCCGCGGCCGCCCGCTGGATCCGCTCCCAGCAGCGCGGCGACGGCACCTGGGCCACCTTCGCCGGCGGCCCCGGCGACCTGAACACGACCGTCGAGGCCTGGGTCGCGCTGCGGATCGCCGGCGACGACGCGGACACGCCGCACATGCGGCAGGCGGCGGAGTTCTGCCGGTCGGCCGGCGGCGTCGCCGCGACCCGGGTCTTCACCCGGATCTGGCTGTCGCTGGTCGGGCTCTGGTCCTGGGACGACGTGCCGCCGATCCCGCCGGAGATCATGCTGCTCCCGCCCTGGGTGCCGCTGAACATCTACGACTGGTCCTGCTGGGCCCGGCAGACGATCGTGCCGCTGGCGGTCGTCTCGGCCCGGCGACCGGTCCGCCCGGTGCCGTTCGGGATCTCCGAGCTCGGCACCGAGCCCCGGCCGCGGACCGGCCGGCGCTCGGCCTGGGAGCTCGGGTTCGAGGTCCTGGACAAGGCCCTGCACGTGTACGGCCGGCACCCGGTCCGGCTCGTCCGCTGGTACGCCGAGCGCCGGGCCGAGCGCTGGATCCTGGACCGGCAGGAGGCCGACGGCTCCTGGGGCGGCATCCAGCCGCCGTGGGTCTACTCGCTGCTGGCGCTGCGGCTGCTCGGCCACGAGATGGACTCGCCGGAGATGCGGGCCGGGTTCGCCGGGCTGGACGCGTTCATGGTCAAGGTCGACGGGGCGCCGTGGGCGCCGCTGCCGCCCGGGCCGGACGACCCGGACGCCGCCCCGGCGGCCGAGAGCGTCGCCGTCCGGGAGCTCACCGACGGCCCGGTGCGCTGGCTGGAGGCCTGCCAGTCGCCGGTCTGGGACACCGCGCTCGCGCTCACCGCGCTGCTCGACGCGGGCGTCCCGGCCTCCGACCCCAGCGTGCTGACCGCGACCGACTGGCTGCTGGCCGAGGAGGTCCGCGTCGGCGGCGACTGGGCCGTCCGGCGGCCGAAGCTGGCCCCGGGCGGGTGGGCCTTCGAGTTCGCCAACGACGGCTACCCGGACGTCGACGACACGGCCGAGGTCGTGCTGGCGCTGCGCCGGGTCGCGGCCGGCCACCCCGACCCGGCCGCGGTGCACGCCGCCGCCGACCGGGGCGCCGACTGGGTCGTCGGAATGGCCAGCAGCGACGGCGGCTGGGCCGCGTTCGACGCCGACAACACCCGCGGGCTGGTACGCAAGCTGCCGTTCTGCGACTTCGGCGCGGTGATCGACCCGCCGTCCGCGGACGTCACCGCGCACGTGGTCGAGATGCTCGCGCGCACCCCGGGCGCGCCGCTGGACCGCGGCATCGACTGGCTGCTCACCTCGCAGGAGAAGGACGGGTCCTGGTTCGGTCGCTGGGGGGTCAACCACGTCTACGGCACCGGGGCCGCGGTCCCGGCCCTGGTCGCGGCCGGCATCCCGGGCAACGGGCCGGTCATCCGCAAGGCCGTGCGCTGGCTGGAGGAGCACCAGAACCCGGACGGGGGCTGGGGTGAGGACCTGCGCTCGTACACCGATCCGCGCTGGATCGGACGGGGCACCTCGACCGCGTCCCAGACCGCCTGGGCGCTGCTGGCGCTGATCGCGGCCGGGTCGCTGACCGGAGCGGCCGAGCGCGGGATCGAGTTCCTGGTCCGGACCCAGCGGCCGGACGGGACCTGGGACGAGCCGCAGTTCACCGGCACCGGCTTCCCCGGCGACTTCTCCATCAACTACCACCTCTACCGGCTCGTCTTCCCGCTCTCGGCTCTCGGCCGGTACGCGCAGGCGGTCCGGTGAGGCTCGTCGCCCCGCTCCGCCTGGAGGCCCTGGCGGTCGGCGGGACGCGGATCGGTGTGCGCGCCCGGCGGGTGCCGGCGGACGGCCTGCTGGCTCTGGTCGGGGTCGCCGGGGCGGTGGTGCCGGGATTGGCGCCCGGCGACGTCGTCGTCGCCGACCGCATCCTCTTCGACCCGTCACCGGACCCCGGCGCCGGTCGCGGCCGGGGGGGCTCGGTCGGCACCGGTTTGGCCGGTTCGGCTGGTTCCGGTTCGGCTGGTTCGGCTGGGTCCGGTTCGGCCGGTTCGGCTGGGTCCGGTTCGGCCGGTTCGGCTGGCTCCGGTTTGGCCGGTTTGGCCGGTTCGGCCGGTTCGGCCGGTTCGGCTGGTTCGGCTGGTTCGGCCGGTTCGGCCGGCCTCGGTTTGGCCGGGTCCGGTTCGGCCGGTTCGGCTGGGTCCGGCTCGGCCGGCTCGGGTGGCTCCGGCGTGGCCGGCGAGATCGTGCTGGCGGGGGCGGGGGAGTTGGCGAGGGTGTTGCGGATCGCCGGGCTCACCGTGCACGTGGGCGCGATCGGCGGCGCCGACGCCGTCGTCACCGGCGCCGCCCGGACCGCCTGGGCCGAGCGTGGCGCGCTCGCCGTCGACATGGAGTCGGGCGTGCTCGCCCGGACCGGACGCCTGGCCGCCGTGGTCCGGGCGATCGTCGACACCCCGGCACACCCTCTGGTGTCGCTCGGCACATTGCCGCGCGGCACGCACGCCCTGCGCTCGCTGCGGCGCGCGGCACCCGTACTGTCCGCCTGGGCCGCAGGCCAGGGCGAATCCGACATCCGCGAGCGGCAGGCCTCGGTTGTCGACATCACGATCACCCTGCCGGGAGAGGTCGAGAACTCGTGAGCATGCCTCTGCGCCAGTCGATGCGGCTGGGTGCGTACCTGATGAAGCAGAAGGTCAAGCGGGTGGAGAAGTTTCCGCTGCTGGTCGAGCTGGAGCCGCTGTTCGCCTGCAACCTCAAGTGCGCCGGCTGCGGCAAGATCGAGCAACCGCACGACGTGCTGAAGAAGCGGATGCCGGTCGAGCAGGCCGTGGCCGCCGTCATGGAGTCCGGCGCGCCGATGGTGTCGCTCGCCGGCGGCGAGCCGCTGATGCACAAGCAGATCCACGAGATCGTGCAGCGGCTGCTGGACCGCAACAAGATCGTCTTCCTGTGCACGAACGCCGTGTTGCTGCCCAAGCACATCCACAAGTTCACGCCGCACCGGAACTTCGCCTGGATGGTGCACATCGACGGGATGCGTGACAGGCACGACGAGTCGGTCCGCAAGATCGGTGTGTTCGACCAGGCCGTCGCGGCCATCAAGGAGGCCAAGTCCCTCGGCTTCAAGGTCATGACCAACACGACGTTCTTCGACACGGACACGCCGGAGGACGTCATCGAGCTGCTCGACTTCCTCAACGACGACCTCGGCGTCGACAACATTCAGATCAGCCCCGGGTACGCGTACGAGCGGGCGCCGGACCAGGAGCACTGGCTCGGCACCGAGCAGACCCGGGCGCTGTTCAAGAACGCGTTCAGCGAGGGCCGCCGGAAGAAGTGGCGGCTGAACCACTCGCCGCTGTTCCTCGACTTCCTCGAGGGCAAGCGGGACTTCGAGTGCACCCCGTGGGGCATCCCGTCGTACTCGCTGCTGGGCTGGCAGCGGCCGTGCTACCTGCTCGACGACGGGTACGCGGAGACGTACCGGGAGCTGATCGCGGAGACCGACTGGAGCGCGTACGGGCGGGGGAAGGACCCGCGGTGCGACAACTGCATGGCGCACTGCGGCTACGAGCCGACCGCGGTCCTGGCGACGATGGGGTCCCTGCGCGAGTCCATCCGCGCCGCCGGCATCCTGAGCTGAGCTGATCCCGCCGAACGGACGTGGCGCGGCGGCGCCGCGACCCTCGGCGCCGCGCCGCTCCCGTGCTCCGGCTGGGGATGGTGTCCTCCGGGAGCCGTACCACTGAGAGTGGTATTTACCACTGACAGTGGTACGGCTTCGGCGGGACACCATCCGCCGGAGCCGGCCCACCGCCGGACGACCGAGCAAGCGCCTCAGGATCGGCGCGGCTGGATCGACGGCGCCTCAGGATCGGCGGCGCCTCAGGATCGGCGGCGCCTCAGGATCGGCGGCGCCTCAGGATCGGCGGCGCCTCAGGATCGGCGCGGCTGGGACGGCGCGGCTGGGACGGCGCGGCTGGGACGGCGCGGCTGGGACGGCGCGGCTGGGACGGCGCGGCCGGGTTCAGCTGAAGCGGCGGGCGAGGGCGCGGTAGGTCCTGGGCGCCGTGGCCGAGAGGCGGGCCGGGAAACCGAGCCAGCGCGGCTCGACCCGGCGCTCCCGGCCGGTCGTGATCGCGTCCAGCACCGCCGCCGCCACCTGCTCCGCCGGGATCGGCCGCGGGAACCCCCGCTCGTACGGGACGCCGCGGGTGTCGAAGAACCCGGTCGCCACGGCCCCGGGCGCGACGGTCGAGACCGTGACGTCCTCGACCTCCTCCCGCAGCAGCGCCGCGAACGTCTCCAGCCCGGCCTTGGTGACCGAGTAGACGGTCTCGCCCGGTACGCCGACCAGCCCGGCGATCGAGGTCAGGAACACCAGCGCGCCCGGCCGGCGCAGCACCGGCAGCGCGGCCCGGGCCAGCAGCAGCGGCGCCCGCAGGTTCACGTCGACCAGCTCGGTGATCCGGGCCGGGTCCATGTCGGCGACCGGCCCGGCCCAGCCGATACCGGCCGAGGCGACGACCGCGGTCAGCGAGCCGTGCCGGGCGACCGCGGTCTCCACCAGCGCGGCCGGGGCGACCGGATCGGACAGGTCGGAAGCGACGGTGGAGGCGGCCGCGACCTCGGCCAGCGCGGCCTCGTCCCGCCCGGCCGCGACCACGACGGCCCCACGCGCGGTGAGCGCCCGCGCCACCGCCCGCCCGATCCCGTGCGACGCCCCGGTCACCAGCACGACCGCCCCGTCCAGCTCGATCACGAGCGCCCCCACCCCGCCGCGAAGCCCACGTCGACCGCGAAGCGCGCAAAACGCCGGGACGACGCACGACACACGAGCCGCCGAAACGGCGCAGGCCACGCGAGACGCCGGGACGGACACGCGAGACGCCGGGACGGTGCAGGCCGCGCGAGACGCCGGGACGGTGCAGGCCGTACGAGGCGCCGGGACGGTGCAGGACCCGCGAGACGCCGGAACGACGCAGGACCCGCGAGGCGCCGGGACGGTGCAGGACCCGCGAGGCGCCGGGACGGTGCAGGACGTACGAGGCGCCGGGACCGTGCAGGACCTGCGAGGCGCCGGGACGGTGCAGGACGTACGAGGCTCCGGGACCGCGAACCACACGAGCGGTGCGGGGACGGCGCGGAGCGGCGCCGGGAAGAAAAGGACGACCTCACGCGGAGGCGGGCCCGGCGCTGACCTTGAGCCGGATCCCGTTGCGGCGCAGCGAGCGCCAGCCCCAGGCCGTGCAGACGGCGACGGCCAGGATCGTCAGCAGCGGGCTGAGCAGGCCGCGGGCCCACAGCCCGGCGTCCACCCCGCGGTGCAGGAAGCCCAGGTTGAGCGCGACGTCGACCACCCGGGAGAAGCCCCAGATGACCGCGACCTCGGTGAACATCCGGCGGACACCCCGCTTGGCCAGGATGTGCGCCGGGACGTGCACGAAGTCCCGGGCCAGCCGCATCGTGATCGGCCGGCCGAAGGCCGCGCTGCCCAGGAACAGCAGCGCCATGACGACCGAGCCGAGCACCGGCTGCAGCAGGTAGACCAGCAGGCTGCCGGACAGCAGCGCGATCGTCGCCTTCACCACGAGCGCGGCCGAGCCGAGGATCAGCGTCCCGGGCAGCCGGCGGTCGACGAACCAGCGCAGCCCGATCGCGCAGGCGCACCAGCCGACCGCGACCAAAATGCTTCGCGTCGTACCGATGATGTGCAGCAGAATCGCCAGCAGGACGGTGGGTACGACGACCGCTTCGAGGAGCAGTCGGCCCGCGCGGATGAGCGTGACCCGGAGACCACTGATCTCCAGCACATCGGCGTGCCGGGATCGGTCTCCAGGTGGCGTCATCAGGCCTCCAGCGGTCGCGACGTCGGCCATAGTGGCACAGGTCTCCAGGGATTCAGTAGGGACGCCCGACCCAGGGCCCGCCCGGTGCGAACCCTCCCTGCAGACGCGTGAGCCTCCATCATCGTTTCCCCGCGGGGCAGGTTTCCTCACCTAATTCGAGGGGTGAGCACACAGCCACGCGGAGGATTGGGAGGGGTGAGCACGCCCACCCCTTCCTCACCACGGACGAGACCCAGGTTGGGTTCCGAGCGCGGCGCCGGCCGTCCCGCTCAGCCGCCGCCGCAGCCCAGGCTGAGGACCCGGCCGCGGTCCGGTGCGCCGGCCGGCAGGCTCAGCAGCAGGGCCTCGGCCTCCCCGGCCTCCGGGGCGCCGATGGCGGTGAACAGGGCGAAGGCGTCCCGCCAGGACCGGGCCGCGGCGCCGGGCTCGCCGGCGGCGTACCGGGCCCGGCCGAGCAGCAGCGCGGTGCCGGCCTCGCCGTGCCGGTGGCCGGTGGCCCGGTGCAGGTCGAGCGCGCGGGCGCCCACCGTCAGCGCCGCGTCCAGGTCGCCGGCGACCAGCCGGGCGTCCAGCAGGACGGTACGGGCCTGCGCGGCGACCACCCGGAAGCCGGCGGAGTCGGCGCCGGCGGCGGCGTGCTCGGCCAGCGCGACGGCCTGGTCGAGGTGGCCGAGGCGCAGGTGGCACGAGGCGAGACCGGCGAGCGCCGTCACCTCGGCGTAGCGGGTGCCGGTGTCACGGGCCAACCGCAGCGCCCGCTCGTGGTCGGCGGCGGCCGCGGCGGGCCGGCCCAGCCGGTGCAGGACGGTGCCGCGGGTGTTCAGCGCGTTGGTCTCGACCGGGCGGTGGCCGGTGTCGGCGGCGAGCGCCACGGCCTCGGTGGCGAGCGCCAGCGCGCGGGCGTGCTCGCCGCGGTCCCGCCGTACCGCGGCCAGGGCTCGCAGGGTCTCGGCCTCCGCGCCCCGGTCGCCGACCTCCCGATGCAGTGCCAGTGCCGAGCTGAGGTGCTCGTCCGCGGCGTCGATCCGGCCCAGCAGGTGGCACGCCTCGCCGAGGTTGGCCCGGTTCACCGCCTCGTTCTGGCGCGAGCCCATCTCGTGGTGCAGGCCCATCGCGCGGGCCTGGTGCTCGGCCGCCCGCTCCAGGTCCCCCTGCAGCCAGTAGACGAGGCCGAGGTTGCCGAGGGCCACGGCCGAGCTCGCCGGCCGCCCGACGCGCATCGCCAGGTCGACCCGCTGCTGCCAGCAGCCGGCCGCCTCCGCGAGCCGGCCCAGCCACAGGTACGCGGTCCCGAGGTTCGACAGCACGATCCCCTCACCCTCGGACCAGCCGCCGGCCCGGGCGAGCGCGGCGGCCCGGCCGTAGTGCTCGATCGCCGGTCCGTACCGGCCCTGCTGGCGGTGCAGGTCGGCCAGGCACAGCTCGGCCGCGGCCCGGCCGGCCGGAACCGCCGCGGCGCTGGCGGCGGCGCGGGCGGCCTCGGCGACGGCGAGCCACTCCAGCGGGCACATCCGCAGCCAGAAGTACCCCCGCAGCGAATCGGCCAGCAGCCAGGCGGACTCCCACGTCGCCGGGCGTCCGGCGGCCAGTTCGGCGGCCGCGACCAGACCGGCCCGTTCCTGGTCGAGCCAGGCCAGCGCGTCGGCCTCGGTTCCGAAGCAGGATCTCGCCGGCCCCGGGACCGGCAGGCGGGACCGCTGCGGGTGCAGCGTGCGGGCGGCCGCGTCGGCTCCGGCGAGATACCAGCGCACCAGCCGGCAGATCGCCCCCGGGCGCTCCGCCGCCTCGACCCGCTCGGCCGCGTACAGCCGGAGCAGGTCGTGGAACGCGAACCGGCCGGGCGCCGTACGGATCAGCAGGTGGGCGTCGGCGAGCAGGTCCAGCTGCGGCTGCACCGGCCCGGCGCCGGCCAGCGCGTGCGCCAGGTCGGCGCCGAAGTCGGGTCCCGGGACGAGACCCAGCAGCCGGAACAGCCGCGCCGCGGCCGCGGGCAGGGCCGCGTACGACAGGTCGAACGCGATCCGGACGGCCAGCTGGTCGTCGCCGTCGACGGTGAGCTTGCCCAGCCGGTCGTCGGCGGCCAGCTCGGCCACGTACCCGGCGACGGCCTGCGCGGGGTGCAGGGTGAGGTTGGCCGCGGCTATCCGCAGGGCCAGCGGCAGGAACCCGCACAGCCGGGCCAGCTCGGCCGTGGCGTCCGGGTCGGCGCCGGCCCGCCGGCGGCCCAGCATCCGGGTGAGCAGCGCGGTCGCCTCGGCCGGCGCCAGCAGGCCGAGCGCGAGGTGGGCCGCGCCGTCCCGGGCGACCAGGCCGCCGAGCCCGTACCGGCTGGTGACGATCGCGGCACTACCGGGGCTGCCGGGCAGCAGCGGCCGTACCTGCTCGGCCGTCCGGGCGTCGTCGAGCACCACCAGCATCCGCCGCCCGGCGAGCATCGTCCGGTACAACGCGGCCGCCCGCTCCACGTCGAGGGGAACCTGGTCGGCCGGGACGCCGAGAGCCGGAAGGAGCCCGGCCAGCGCCGCGGCCGGCGTCATCGGCGCCCCCGACGTGTGCCCGCGCAGGGTCACGTAGAGCTGGCCGTCGGCGAACCGATCCCGCCGGCGGTGGGCCCAGTGCACGGCGAGCGCGGTCTTTCCGACGCCGGCCGGCCCGGCGACCACGGCGAGGCCCACCGAGTCGGCGGCGGCGAGCGCCGTGTCGAGCAGGTCCAGATCGCCGGTCCGGCCGGTGAACGCGGACGTCGCCGCCGGGAGCTGCGCCGGGACCAGCGCCGGGACCAGCGCCGGGAGCTGCGCCGGGACCTGCGCCGGGACCTGCGCCGGGACCTGCGCCGGGACCTGCGCCGGGACCACGGCCGGCCGCGGCCCAGCCGGCGCCGGGTCCGTCCCGCGCGACCCGGACGGCTCGCCGACCTCGCGCCAGTACGCCGCCAGGGCGTCCTCGCCGGCCAGCATGGCGTGCTCCACCTGCCGCGGCAGCGCGCTGGGTTCGATCCCGAGCTGGTCGACCAGGGCGGCCCGCAGCCGCCGGAACGCCGCGAGCGCCTCCGCCTGCCGGCCGGCGCCGTACAGGGCCAGCATCAGCTGGGCCCACAGCCGCTCGCGCAGCGGCTGCTCCCGGACCAGGACCGCGAGCTCGGCCGCCAGCTCGGCGAACCGCCCGAGCCGCAGGTCGAGGTCCACCCGTCGTTCCAGCACGGTCTGCCGTTGCTCGTCCAGCCGGGTCGCCGCCGTCCGGCACGCGTCCAGCGGCAGGTCGTGCAGGGCCGGGCCGCGCCACAGCGCCAGCGCCGTCCGCAGCGTGGCCGCCGCCTCGGCCGGGTCGGGCGCGTGGTCCGCCGACCGGGCGAGCTCCTCGAACCGGTCCGTGTCCAGCTCGCCCGGCGCGACCCGCAGCAGGTATCCCGGGGCGCGGGTCACCAGCCGCTGTTCACCGGGACCGGCCGGCAGCGCCCGGCGCAGCCCCGCCACACAGCCGTGCAGCAGGGTCCGCGCCGTCGCCGGCGGGTCCTCGCCCCACAGATCGCCGACCAGGCGGTCCTGCGAGACCACCCGGTTGGCCTCCAGCAGCAACAGGGCGAGCAGGCCGCGCTGCTGGGGACCGCCCAGCGCGACCGGCCGGTCGGCCGCGGCCACCTCCAGCGGTCCGAGGACCCCGAATCGGATCGGGGTGGACACGACAGGCACAGCGGACCTCCACGGGCGACGAGTCCCTGCGTGAAGGAGCCGCGTCCGCGTCGCCGAGATACACCGGGATCACGGTCCTGCCCATCGGTTGCCCACCGGTCCGCCGCACTGTCGCCACGTCGCCGGGGTCGACCCCGCACGGCTCCGGCGGCGTTCAGCGGGCACCGGCCGCCCCGGTTGTACTGAGCCGGCCGGCCAGGAACGCCCGCTCGGCCGCGTTCGTGGCCAGCTCCAGCGCCCGCTCGTACGCCCCGCGTGCCTCCTCCGGACGGCCCAGCCGGGTCAGCAGGTCGGCCCGGGCCGCGTGGAAGAGGTGGTACGAGCCCAGCTCCAGCCGGTCGATCTCGGCCAGGCCGGCCGCCGGCCCGCGCAGCTCGGCGACCGCGACGGCCCGGTTCAGCGCGACCACGGCGGTCGGCGCGACCGCGGTCAGCTGGTCGTAGAGGGCCAGGACCTGGGACCAGTCGGTGTCCGCGGCGGCGGCCGCGTCCGAGTGCACGGCCGCGATCGCCGCCTGGATCTGGTACGGCCCGGGCCGGTTGCGGCGCAGGCAGGCCCGCACCAGCGCCTGTCCCTCCGCGATCAGGGCCTGGTCCCAGACCCGGCGGTCCTGGTCCGGCAGCAGCACCAGGGAGCCGTCCGGGGCGGTCCGGGCCGGCCGTCGCGACTCGGTCAGCAGCAGCAGCGCCAGCAGCCCGGTCACCTCGGCCTCGTCCGGCATCAGCGCGGCCAGCTCGCGGGTGAGCCGGATCGCCTCGGCGCAGAGCTCGGCCCGGACGAGGTCGTCGCCGGTGCTGGCCGCGTAGCCCTCGTTGAAGACGAGGTAGAGCACCGCGAGGACCGGCGGCAGCCGGCGCGGCAGCTCGGCCCCGGTCGGGATCCGGTACGGGATCCCGGCGTCCTTGATCTTCCGCTTGGCCCGCACGATCCGCTGCGCCATCGTCGCCTCCGGGACCAGGAAGGCCCGGGCGATCTCCGGCGTCTCCAGCCCGCCCAGCAGCCGCAGGGTGAGCGCGACCTGGGCGGCCGGCGCCAGCGCCGGGTGGCAGCAGGTGAAGATCAGCCGGAGCTGGTCGTCGCGCACGGGTCCCACCTCCTGCGGCTCGTCGGGCCGGTGCAGCAGCGCGGCCTGGGCGTGCTTGTCCTCGCGGGCCGTCTCCCGGCGCAGCCGGTCGATGGCACGGTTGCGGGCGGTGGTGGTGATCCAGGCGCCGGGGTTCGGCGGCAGGCCGGTGGCCGGCCACCTCTCGATCGCCACCGCGAAGGCGTCCTGCACCGCCTCCTCGGCGAGGTCGATGTCGCCGAGGACGCGGACCAGGGTGGCCACGCACCGGCCGTACTCCTGCCGGTAGACGCGGGCCACCCCGTCCGGGCTGGTCATCAGGATTCGGGCTCTTCCTGGAACGGCCGGACCTCGACGGGGGACCGGCAGGCCCTGGTGGCCTTCTCGGCCCAGGCCAGCGCCTCGTCCAGGTTCTCGGCCCGGATCACCCAGAAGCCGCCGAGCTGCTCCTTGGTCTCCACGAACGGGCCGTCGGTCAGCATGACCTGGCCCCGCTCGACCCGGACGACGGTCGCGTCGGACGGCTCCATCAGCCCGCCGCCGAAGACCCAGGCGCCGGTCTCGACCAACTCCTTGTTCACCTTGTCGACGTCGACGAACATCTGCTCCATCACGTCGGCGGGCGGCGGGTCCTCGTGGGTCCCGTGCACCGCGAGCATGTACTGCTTCATCGTGTCCTCCTCGTACGAACGGGTCAGGGTCGGACGGAACAAGCTAGCCGAACCGGCTGGCTCAGCCGGCTAGCTCAGCCGGCGCGCGACCGCCGGGACGATGATCGCGGCCGCGACGACGTGGGTGACCATCAGGACGACGACCGAGGCGGCGTCGGTACGCAGTACGAACGGCGCGGCCAGCGACAGCACGGTCAGCGTGACCGCGATGCGCACGAACGTCCGGCGCGGGCGGGCGGCCCAGCGGCGCAGCGCGGCCGCGAGCACGAGGCCCGGCAGCGCCAGCATGGCGGTCATGACGGCGAAGCCGGCCGGCGGGATCGCCTCGCCGGCGCTGACGAAGCCGACGCCGGCCGCGCGGGCGACCAGGGCGATCGCGACGGTGGCGACGGCCGCGGCGGCGACCGCGACGAGACCGGGGACGACCAGCGCCGGGCGGGTCGCAGTGGTGGTGGCCGGGGTGGTGAGCGTGGCGGTCATCGGATCCTCCGGGTGAGCGGTGACCGGCCTGCGTGCCGGTCTGTCACCAGGGCTACGAACGCCCCCGGCCCGGATCGACACCTGGCCCAGAAGTTTTTCCGGACCCGGCGCCATTTCCTGCCACCGGCCGCAATGGCCGGCCATGACCCGCCCGGGCGGCTCCGAGCAGCACGAGGTCGCGCTGATCGAGGCGCGGATGCCGGACCTCGACCTGTGCCGGGCCACCGACCCCCTGCTGCGGCACCTGGCCGCGACCGGGCAGTGCCGCTGGCACATGATCGACGACCCGGACTCACCGCGGCCGGCATCCGCCCGGCCGGCAACTCCGTCACGCCGGCCGGCTCCGATCGGACCGCTTTGACAGTATTGGGCCTCGCGGCCGTCGAGAACCGGGAGACCGAAGTGCGGATCGGAGCATGACCGGGGTCGACGCGGGCCTGTTCTCGCCGGTCCGCGCGGGCACCGAGGTCGAGGGGCTCACCTCGGACGAGGCCTTCCTGCAGGCGATGCTGGACGCGGAGGCGGCGCTGGCCCGGGCCCAGGCCCGGCTCGGCCTGGTCCCGTCCGATGCGGCGAAGGTGATCACCGACCTGGCCCGGGTCGGCAACGTCGACCTGGTCGCGATCGCGCACGAGGCCCGGGACGGCGCCAACCCGGTCGTGCCGCTGGTGCCGGCGCTGACCGCCGCGGTACGCGCGGCCGACCCGATCGCGGCCGGGTATGTCCACAAAGGATCGACCAGCCAGGACATCCTCGACACCGGGCTGATGCTGCTGTCCTCCCGGGCGCTGCGGGTGATCCTGCGCGACCTCGAGGCGACCGCCGCGGCGCTGGGCCGGCTGGCCGCCGCGCACCGGGACACCCCCGCGGTCGGCCGGACCCTGACCCAGCACGCGGTCCCGATCACCTTCGGCCTCAAGGCCGTCGGCTGGTACGAGCTGGTGTCGGTGGCCGCGGACCGGGTCCGGGCGCTGCTGGCCACGCTGCCGGTCTCGCTCGGCGGCGCGGCCGGGACGCTGGCGGCGTACATCGAGCACGCCCGGCTGCACGACCCGTCGACCGAGCCGGCCGCGTTCGCCGACGGGCTGGTCACCGCGTTCGCGGCCGAGACCGGGCTGGCCGAGCAGGTGCTGCCCTGGCACACGCTGCGGGTGCCGGTCGCGGACCTCGGCGCGACGCTGGCGCTGGTGACCGGGGCGCTCGGGAAGTTCGCGCTGGACGTGCGGAACCTGTCCCGGACCGAGGTCGGCGAGGTGGCCGAGCCGGCCGCGCCCGGGCGGGGCGGGTCCTCGGCCATGCCGCACAAGCGCAACCCCGTGCTGGCCACGCTGATCCTCTCGGCCGGTTTGCAGGTGCCGCTGCAGGCGGCCGTACTGGCCCAGTGCCTGGTCGCCGAGGATGAGCGGCCGGCCGGGGCCTGGCACGCGGAGTGGGCGCCACTGCAGACCTGCCTGCGGCTGGCCGGCGGGGCGGCCGAGACGGCGGCCGAGCTGGCCGGCGGGCTGGTCGTGTTCCCGGACCGGCTCCGGGCCAACCTGGACCTGACCGGCAGCCTGGTGGTGTCCGAGCGGATCGCGGCGGTGCTCGCGGCGGCGCTGGGCAAGGCCGAGGCGAAGGCGGTCATCGGCGCGGCGTCGGCGACCGCGAACGAGAGCCGCCGCTCCCTCGGCGACGTCCTCAAGGAGTCCGCCGAGGTGACGGCGCACCTCTCCGCCGCCGAGATGGACGCCCTCCTCGACCCGCTCGAATACCTCGGCGCCGCCGCCCACCTGGTCGACCGCACCCTCGCCCGCCGCCCCCCACCCCCTGACCCCCGCCCCACCGGCGCCTGCCGTGCTCCGGCGCGGCCCGGGCGGCGGCCCTGGTCCGGCGCGACCGGGCCTGCTCGGTCCTGAGCGGCGCGGCCGCGGCGGACGGCCTCTCGCCGCGCGGACGGCGCGGGGTCGGCTCCGCGGAGCGGACGGTGCGGGGTTGCTCCGCGGGGCGGACGGTGCGGGGTCGGCTCCGCGGGGCGGACGGTGCGAGTCGGCTCCGCCGGGCGGCGGTGCGGGCACGGCTCCGCCGGGGCGGGGCCGCTCAGGGCGCCAGGGAGGCCAGGATCGTGGCGGCGGGGGCGGCCCGGGCCAAGAGAAATGCCTGGCCGGCCCAGAGGTTGATCCCGCCGGCGTCGCCGGCCTTCGCCGCCGCCGCCCGCAGCGGCCGGGTGACGTGGTTGATGGCCGGGTAGCCGGCCGGCGCGTCCGCGTGCTCGTCCAGGAACCGGTTGCGGATCCCGCGCGCCCACCGCCCGGAGAACGCCCGGGTCAGCGTCGTCGTCGCGGCCGGGTCGCCCAGCGCGGCCCGGTGCGGCGCCGACGTCCCGGCCTCGTCCGCGAGCAGGAACGCCGTCCCGCACTGGGCCGCGACCGCGCCGGCCGCCAGCACGGCCCGGACCCCGGCCGCGGTCATGATCCCGCCGGCCGCGATCAGCGGCAGGTCGACCGCGGCCCGGACCAGCCCGAGCAGCGACAGCAGCCCGAGGTCCCCGGGCGCGTCGGCGAACGTGCCGCGGTGCCCGCCCGCCTCCACCCCCTGCACGCAGAGCACGTCCGCCCCGGCCCCGGCCGCGAGCCGCGCCTCCGGCACGGACGTCACCGTCACCGTCGTGAGGATCCCGGCCGAACGCAGCCGCTCGAGCGAGACCGCGTCCGGGCAGCCGAACGTGAAGCTCACGACGGGCACCCGTGACGCCACCAGCAGGTCGAGCTTGGCCGCCCAGTGGTCGTCGTCGTCGCGCGGCTCGCCCAGCGGCACGCCGTACCGCGCCGCCTCGGGCGCGAGCGAGGCGACGTACCGGTCCACCGCGGCCCGGTCGACCGGCGGCCCGCCGGGGACGAACACGTTCACCCCGAACGGCCGGCCGGTCTCCTTCCGGACCGCGGCGATCTCCTCACCCACCCGCTCCGGCGTCTTGTAGCCGGCCGCGAGGAACCCGAGCCCGCCGGCGCCGCTCACCGCCGCGGTCAGCGCCGGGGTCGACGGGTCGCCCGCCATCGGAGCCTGCAGGACCGGGTACGTCAGCGCGGGGAGGGTCACCGCCCGACCGTAACCGGGGGCGAGGTTCCCACGAGCCTGAGCAACCCGGCCATCGCCACCGAGCTGTCGATCAGGCACGAGACCGTGCGCAACTACGTCAGCGGCATCTTCGCAAGCTGCAGGTCGCGGACCGGGCCCAGGCCATCATCCGGGCCCGCGAGGCCGGCCTGCACCGCTGGGTCGTCCGGGGTCCGGCCGGCGCGTCGGGCAGCCGTCACCTGCCCTTCACCCGGCGGAGGCGTACGGGACAGCCTGGGCCTCGACGCTCCAGACGCGAACCCCGCGCACGGCGAAGGAGCGGAATGGACCAGCACCACGGCCCGCACAGTCATGACCACGGCCACGACCACGATCACAGCCACGACGGCCCGCTGCCACCGCACCTCGACCCCACGGTCGCGGACGGCGAGCTGTCCCCGGCCGAGCTCGACCGCCGGACGTTCCTGCGCCGCGCCGGCCTGGCCGGTGCCGGGGTCGCGGCGACCGCCGCGCTGGCCGGTGCCGGTGCCGGTGCCGGCGTCGCCGCCGCGGCTCCCGGCCCGAGCCGGGACGGCGGTTCCCGCAGCGGCGGCTACCTCTGGCTGTCCGGCGACCACCACATCCACACCCAGTACAGCCCCGACGCCCAGTACCGGGTCATCGACCAGGTCAGCCACGCCAGCCAGAACGGCCTGGACTGGATGGTCATCACCGACCACGGCAGCGTCGCGCACGCCAAGTTCGGCGTGGAGAAGGTCAACCCGGACATCCGCCGGGCCCGCGTCGCCCACCCCGACACGCTGGTCTTCCAGGGCTTCGAGTGGAACATCCCGGCGGCCGAGCACGCGACCGTCTTCGTCGCCCCCGGCTCGAACGAGGTGACGGTCCTCAAGCAGTTCGAGAACGCGTACGACGGCGTGGTGCGCAACGCCGGCCCGAGCACCCCGGCCAACGAGGCGCTCGCCATCGCCGGCCTCGGTTTCCTGGACCGGGCCGTCCGGACCCGCCAGATCGGCGACGCGCTCATGCTGGCCAACCACCCGGCCCGCAAGGGGATCGACTCGCCGCACGAGATCCGCAACTGGCGGGACACCGCGCCGGCCATCGCGATCGGCATGGAGGGCGCGCCCGGCCACCAGGCCGCCGGCATCCCGGCCCCGGCCGGCCCGGGCGGCGGCCGCGGCGAGTACGACTTCTCGCCGTCGGCCGACTCGTTCCCGGGCTACCCGCCCGAGTCGTACCGGACCTTCGGCGGGTTCGACTGGATGACCTCGACCGTGGGCGGGCTCTGGGACAGCCTGCTGGCCGAGGGCAAGACCTGGTGGGTCACCTCGAACTCCGACTCCCACATGGTCTACGCCGACTGGGCCAAGAACCCGGTCGGCAACGTCACCAGCGCGCCCTGGGACGCGGCCGGTGACACCTTCGACAACGTCGGCCGGTACGGCGACCCGATCTACGCCGGCGGCATCCAGACCGGGAACGCCGACTTCTGGCCGGGCTACTACAGCAGCACGCACGTCGGCGCGATCTCGCGGGACTACCGCGCGGTCATGGCCGGGATGCGGGCCGGCCGGATCTGGGTCACCCACGGCAACCTCATCCGCGGCCTCGAGGTCCGGGTCCGGGCCACCGGCGGCGACCGCGACGGGGTCACCCTGGGTGGCCGGCTCAAGGTCCGCCGCGGCGCCACCGTCGAGGTCAGCATCAAGGTCACGATGGCGGGCACGCCGAACTTCGCCCAGTTCGTGCCGACCCTGGCCCGGGTCGACATGATCACCGGCGACGTCACCGGCGCGACCCCCGACCGGGACACGTTCAGCACCCCGCGGACCAAGGTCGCCCGGTCCTGGGACGTGAACAGGAGCGCCGGCTCGGTCGTGCTGACGCACACCTTCCGCAACGTCAGGGACCCGTTCTACCTGCGGCTGCGCGGCACCGACGGCGAGCAGCTGGCACCCGGCATCCTCGGCGCGGGCGTGGACCCGTCCGGGCCGGCCATCGACGTGGTCGGCGACGCGGACCCGTGGGCCGACCTCTGGTTCTACTCCAACCCGATCTGGGTGCTGCCCCCCACCTCGGGGCACTGATGATCACACCACCGGTTTCTTGGTCGTCTCGCCGGTCGGCCAGCGCCGTCCTCGGGGTCGACGCCGGCTCCCGGACCGCCGCCGAGGCCGAGCACCTGCTGCTCGGCCTGGTGGCGGACCTCGGCGCCGGCCCCGGGGCGGTGCTCTGCACGCACGCGGTGCGGCAGGGCACCCCCCACTACGCCGGGACCCTCACCCTGCCCGCGCCGGTCGTCCTGCCCGACGTCCCCGGCGCGGGCCTGGCGCTGCTCGGCGCCGGTCCGGACCCGGTCGGCGCGGACGAGCCCGCGGTCGGCACCGTGCCCGGGCACCGGCCGGTCGCGGCCGGCGTCCTGACCGCGGGCGACCCGGCCCTGGCCCGGACCGCGCTGTCGGCCGCGACCGACCGGGCCGCCGGCGCCGACGGCCGGGCCGTCCGGTTCCCGGGCGTCGAGCTGCTCACCGGCACCGTGCCGGTCCAGGACGTGCTGGACCGCACCGCGGTCGAGGAGGTCCGGGTGCTGGCCGGCGGGACGCTCCCGCCGGACGCGCTGCTGCACACCCGGGACTTCTGCCGGCCGATCTACCAGGACGGCAGGCTGGTCCTGCTGGTGCTCCCGGCCGGCCCGCACGCGGTCGCCCCGTTCGAGGTGCCCAACCCGACCCCGTGCTGCGCGGTGCACGCCTGAGGCCGGGGCCGCCGGCGGCCGGGGGCGGTGCACGCCTGCGGCCAGGGCTGCCGGCGGCCGGGGGCGGTGCACGCCTGCGGCCGGGGCCGCCGGCGGCCGGGGGGCGGCGCACGCCTGCGGCCGGGGCCGCCGGCGGCCGGCGGGTGGGGCACGCCTGAGGCCGGGGCCGCCGGCGGCCGGTGGGCGGCGCACGCCTGCGGCCGGGGCCGCCGGCGGCCGGGGGGCGGGGCACGCCTGCGGCCGGGGCCGCCGGCGGCCGGGGGGTGGGGCACGCCTGAGGCCGGGGCCGCCGGCGGCCGGTGGGCGGCGCACGCCTGCGGCCGGGGCCCCGCCGGCGGACAGCGGTGCACGCCTGGGACCGCCCCGGCGGCGGGCGGTCAGGAAGGCGGGATAGCGTGGCCCGGTGACCCAGTGGGATCTCGAGGTGCTGGCCACCGAGCTGCGCCGGCACAGCGGAGACCTCTCGCTGTACGCGGGATTTCTGCTCACCACCCTGTCCGAGGCCCTGCCGCCGGAGATGGTCGAGGTCGAGCGCAGGAGCAGCCTGTTCGGGAAGCTGCGCGGGGCGGAGGCGCCGGTCGTCGCGGTGACCGTACGGCTGGCCGACCAGGGCTTCACGCTGCGCCGGGAGGCGGTCGGCAAGCCCGCGCTGGCGACCGTCCGGCACACCTCCGGCGGGATCGCGCTGCGGACCGAGACCGTCGGCGTGGACGAGTGGTCCCGCCGCCTCGCCGCCGCCCTGGGGACGTACGCGGAACGCAACGCGGCCGCGGCCGCGGCGCTCGCCCGGTTCACGCTGCCCGGGTCGCCATGAGCGCGTTCACCAGCAACCTGACGGTCGCCGAGCACCACGCGATCCGCAGCGTCGGCTTCAGCCCGGTCGGGCAGGTGCTCGGCAGCTGCGTCTACTCGATCGGCTACACCGGCACCTGGAACTGCGGCGCCCGGTACGGCTACGGGGGCTACGGCGGCGGCATCGCCGGCCCGATGTACGGGATGGGGGCCCGCACGGTCGAGGCGACCGGCCTGCGCGACTCGCTCCTGCAGGCCCGCAACACCGCGATGCAGCGGATGCGGGAGGAGGCGATGCGGGTGCACGGCGACGGCGTGGTCGCGGTCCGCCTGACGGTGGCCCCGTTCGAGGGCGCCGGGCTGGAGTTCCGGGCCATCGGCACCGCCGTGCGGGCCGACGGGCCGGTCCGCCCGAAGCTCCCGTTCACCTCGGACCTGTCGGGGCAGGAGTTCGCGAACCTGATCACCGCGGGCTGGGTCCCGGCCGGGCTGGTGCTCGGCCTGGCCGTGATGGTCCGGCACGACGACTGGCAGACCCGCTACCAGAACTCGAGCTGGACCAACCAGGAGGTGACCGGCTACACCGAGCTCGTCACCCAGGCCCGGGCCGCCGCGCGGTCGCACCTGGCCCACGACTGCGCCCGCTACGGTGAGGGCGCCACCGCCGTCCTCCACGACTTCTCGCTGGAGGTCGGCGAGCGGTCCTGCAACGTCGGCAACTCCGAGGGCCGTGACCACCTCGCCGAGGCGATGGTCATCGGCACCGCGATCGTCCCGTTCCGGCACCGCGGCGGCAACGCCCCGGTCGCCCCACTGCCCGTGCTCCGACTCTCCGGGAGGAACCCGTGACCGATCCCGCCGCCGCCGGGCTGCCGCAGGACGCGATGACGCGGCTGGCCGAGCTGCAGCCGGGCCGGCCCGGCAGCATCTTCACCTCCGACCTCACGGTCAACGAGTTCATGCTCGTCCGGCAGGCCGGCTTCCGCCCGCTCGGGCTGGTGCTGGGCACCTCGATCTACCACGTCGGGCTGCAGGTCGGCCGGTGGAGCAAGAACCAGGAGATGGACACGCTGTCCCAGGCGATGTATCACGCCCGAGAGCTGGCCATGACCCGGATGGAGGCCGAGGCCGACGTCCTGGGCGCGGACGGGATCGTCGCGGTCCGGCTCGCGGTCGAGCTCAAGGAGTGGGGTTCGGACATCGCCGAGTTCCTCGCGGTCGGCACCGCGGTGAAGTCCGAGTCCGGCGGCAACTGGCGCAACAACCGCAACCAGCCCTTCACCTCGGACCTGTCCGGGCAGGACTTCTGGACCCTGCTGCAGACCGGCTACATGCCGCTGGGCATGGTCATGGGCACCTGCGTCTACCACATCGCGCACCGCTCGCTCGGCAACGTGCTGTCCAACGTCGGCCAGAACACCGAGCTGCCCCAGTTCACCCAGGCCCTGTACGACGCCCGCGAGCTGGCCATGGAGCGCATGCAGCGGGAGGCGGAGGCGCTGTCCGCCGAGGGCATCGTCGGTGTCCAGCTGTCCCAGCACAACCACACCTGGGGCGGCCACACCACCGAGTTCTTCGCCGTCGGCACCGCGGTCCGGCCCATCCGCCCGGACCACGTCGTCCCCGCCCCCCAACTGGTCCTCGGCCTCGACCGCTGAGCCTCCCCGGGCCCGCGTCAGCGGACGCGCAAACGCCGTCGTGGGTGGGCTTCACGGCGGCCTGAAAAGGCGGGTGCCGGGTGCGACCCCGCCCGGGCGCGGGGAGGGGCGCGACCGAGTCGTGACCTCCGCGGCCGGTTCCGGTCGCACGCCTCTGACCTGCGAAGAAACAGAGAAGCGACGCTTGTCGCGTCCGGCTGAAGATCAAGTCCGATCAAACTTCGTCTTGCGTTACGTCCGGATGGCTCATACGTTGCAAGCGTTCGGCATCTCCGCATTAATTTGGTGCGACCGGGCCGGACGGGCCGTGAGGAGGCTCCGGTGCACATGCGGATCTTCAAGACCAGCCGAACCGCCCGGGCATTGCTCGCCGCGCTCGCCGTAGTGCCGGCAGTGGCAGCGTGTTCCAGCGGCGGTGGCACCCCCGTGATCAACCTGTACGGCGGGGCCAGCGGCGTCGGTTTCGACAAGATCCTGGCCAACTGCAACGCAGCGGCCGGTGGCAAGTACAAGATCGTCGGCAACCTGCTGCCGAGCGACGCGGACGGGCAGCGCGAGCAGTTCGTCCGCCGCCTGGCCGCGCACGATTCCAGCATGGACATCCTCGGGATGGACGTGACCTGGACGGCCGAGTTCGCCCAGGCCGGCTGGATCCGGGAGCTGACCGGCGACCAGAAGACGCAGGCGTCGGCCAACGCGCTCGGGCCGCCGCTGCAGACGGCCGAGTGGGACAGCAAGCTCTACGGGATCCCGCGGACCACCAACGTCCAGCTGATGTGGTACCGGAAGTCCCTGGTGCCGAACCCGCCGAAGACCTGGGACGAGATGATCTCCCAGGCCCAGGCGCTCAAGGCGGCCGGCAAGCCGTACGAGATCGGCTTCACCGGCGCGCAGTACGAGGGCTACGTGGTCGGCTTCAACACGCTGCTCAACTCCTTCGGCGGCAACCTCGTCAACGCCGACGGCACCCAGCCGACGATCGACGCCAAGACCGTGCAGGCGCTGACGCTGCTGAAGAAGTTCGCGACCTCCGGTGTGGAGAGCAAGTCGCTGTCGAACTCGCAGGAGCCCGAGGTCTTCGCCCAGATGCAGCTGGGCCAGGCCGCGTTCATCCTCAACTGGCCGTACGTGCTGTCGGCGATGACGACCGCGGCGGCGACGGACCCGGAGAGCAAGAAGATCCTCGACGACCTGGGCTACGCGCCGTACCCGGCGGTCGTCCCCGGCGAGACCCCGAAGGTCACGCTCGGCGGGATGAACTACGCGATCAGCACGTACAGCAAGCACCCGACCGAGGCCTTCGAGGCCGCGATGTGCATGCGCAACGACACCAACGCGCTGTCCGCCGCGCTCGACAACGGCGACGTGCCGGCGCTGAAGACGGTCTTCGACAGCGACGCGTTCAAGAAGGCGTACCCGATGTACCAGACGCTCATCGACGAGCTGAACGTCGCGGTGCCGCGGCCGAAGACCCCGCTCTACCAGAACATCTCGACGATCGTGTCGACCACCCTGTCGCCACCCTCCTCGATCGACCCGCAGCAGACCGCCGACAAGCTGCGCTCGTCGATCTCTGATGCCCTCGCAGGGAAGGGGATCCTGCCGTGACGACTACTCCGGTCGCCGCTGAGCTCGAGCGGGACGACTACGAGGACGAAGGCGTAGCGATTGCGCGCCAACGGCACAGCGAGGGCCAGAAGGCGGAGCGCAAGCTCGGTCTGATGCTCTGCGCGCCGGCGGCGATCATCATGCTGGCGGTCACCGCGTACCCGATCCTGTACGCGCTCTGGCTGTCGCTGAACCGGGCCGACCTGCGGACGCCGAACGCGAACAAGTTCATCTGGTTCAGCAACTACGTGACCGTGCTGTCCAGCTCGATCTGGTGGCGCGCGGTGGGCGTCACCTCGCTCATCACCGTCGTCAGCGCCACGTTCGAGCTGGTGCTCGGCATGCTGCTGGCGATCGTCATGCACCGCACGATCATCGGGCGCGGCCTGGTCCGGACCTCGGCCCTGGTGCCGTACGCGATCGTGACCGTGGTGGCCGCGTTCTCCTGGCGGTTCGCCTGGACCCAGGACCTCGGCTACCTGGCCGGCGGGAACGCCCCGCTGACCGGCAAGTGGTCCTCGATCTCGATCATCACCCTGGCCGAGATCTGGAAGACCGTGCCGTTCATGGCACTGCTGCTGATGGCCGGCCTGGCCCTGGTGCCGGAAGACCTGCTCAAGGCGGCCTCGATGGACGGAGCCTCGCTCTGGCAGCGGTTCTGGCGGATCACGCTGCCGCTGATGAAGCCGGCGATCCTGGTGGCGTTGCTGTTCCGCACGCTCGACGCGTTCCGGATCTTCGACAACATCTTCATCCTGACCGGCGGGTCGAATCAGACAGGATCCGTGTCGATCGTCGCCTACGACAACCTGATCCGCGGTCTCAACCTCGGCATCGGGTCGACGATGGCGGTCCTGATCTTCATCACGATCGCGATCATCGCCTACATCTTCATCAAACTGTTCGGAGCCGCGGCACCTGGTGCCCGTCAGGATGGGGGGCGCTGATCCATGGCGAACATGACAGCGGCGACTCCGGGCCGCAAGGCGGCATGGGGCACCGCGGACCTCGTCGTCCTGCTGTACGCGTTCATCCCGGTCCTGTGGATCATCTCGCTGTCGATCAAGTCGTCGGGCACGCTGAACGACGGCAGCTTCTGGCCGCGGGCCCTGTCCTGGGACAACTACACCGCGATCTTCAAGAACAACGACTTCATCCGCGCGCTGATCAACTCGATCGGCATCTGCGTCATCGCCACGGTCATCGCGCTGATCTTCGGCACCATGGCGGCGTACGCGATCGCCCGGCTGGAGTTCCCGGGCAAGCGGCTGATGATCGGCGTCTCCCTGCTGATCTCGATGTTCCCGCAGATCGCCCTGGTGACGCCGCTGTTCAAGATCGAGACCACGCTGCACCTGTTCAACACCTGGCCCGGGCTGATCATCCCGTACATCACCTTCGCGCTGCCGCTGTCGATCTACGTGCTCTCCGCGTTCTTCCGGGAGATCCCCTGGGAGCTGGAGAAGGCCGCGAAGATGGACGGCGCCACGCCCTACCAGGCGTTCCGCCGGGTCATCACGCCGCTGGCCATGCCGGGCATCTTCACCACCGCGATCCTGGTCTTCATCGCCTGCTGGAACGACTTCCTGTTCGCGATCTCACTGACCTCCACCAACGCCGCCCGCACCGTGCCGGCGGCCATGTCGTACTTCACCGGTGCCACCACGTTCGAGAAGCCCACCGGGCCGATCGCCGCGGCGGCCGTGGTCATCACGATCCCGGTGCTGCTCGTCGTCCTGCTGTTCCAGCGCCGCATCGTCGCCGGGCTCACGTCCGGCGCGGTCAAGGGCTGACTTTTCCTTAACCCGAGGGGAGCTCCAGTGGCCGAGATCGTCCTGGACCACATCGTCAAGCGGTACCCCGACGGCGCGCTCGCCGTCGACGACTTCAACCTGACCATCGCGGACGGGGAGTTCATCATCCTCGTCGGCCCGTCGGGGTGCGGGAAGTCCACGACCCTGAACATGGTGGCCGGCCTGGAGGACATCACCCAGGGCGACCTGATCATCGACGGGCAGGTCGCCAACAACAAGGCGCCCAAGGACCGCGACATCGCAATGGTCTTCCAGTCGTACGCGTTGTATCCGCACATGACCGTCGGCGAGAACATGGGCTTCCCGCTGCAGCTGGCCAAGGTGGACAAGGCCACGATCCAGCAGAAGGTCATGGAGGCGGCCGAGATGCTGGAGCTGACCCAGCACCTGGACCGCAAGCCCTCCAACCTCTCCGGTGGCCAGCGCCAGCGGGTCGCGATGGGGCGGGCGATCGTCCGTAGCCCCAAGGCGTTCCTCATGGACGAGCCACTGTCCAACTTGGACGCCAAGCTCCGCGTGCAGATGCGCACGCAGGTGTCGCGGATCCAGAAGACCCTGGGCACCACGACGCTCTACGTGACCCACGACCAGACCGAGGCCATGACGCTCGGCGACCGGGTCGTGGTCATGCGGGCCGGGCTCATCCAGCAGGTCGGCTCGCCCCAGCACCTCTACGAGAACCCGGCGAACCTGTTCGTGGCCGGCTTCATCGGCAGCCCGTCGATGAACTTCCTGACCGCCACGATCGAGGGCGACGAGGTCGTCAGCGCGCTCGGCCGGGCCACCATGCCCGAGGACGTGAAGCAGGAGGTGCACGGCTCGGCCTCCGGGCGCAACATCATCCTCGGCATCCGGCCCGAGCACTTCGAGGACGCCCGGCTGGTCGGGGACAAGCCCGGCGGCACCTTCACCACCCGCATCGACCTGGTCGAGTCGATGGGCTCGGACGTCTACGCGTACTTCGGGGTGCAGGGCGAGGCCGCGAAGTCCAAGGACCTCGAGGCGCTGGCCAAGGACACCGGCCAGGACATGACCTCCATGGAGACCCAGATCACCGCCCGGCTGGACGCGGCCGCCAAGGTCGCCGCCGACCACGAGGCCACCCTCTGGTACGACACCTCCAAGATGCACGTCTTCGATGCGGAGACCGGGGCCAAGCTCACCGCCGACGAACCGGTGAGCGCCTGACGTATCAAACCGGCCCCTCCCGCCGTCCGATGTGACAGGACGGCGGGGGAGGCCGGAATGAGCACGCGCACGATCGACTACCGGGACCCGGTGCTGGAGCACCGGGGTCCCGCGCTCGCCCTGGCCCCGCTGCGCGGCGCCAAGGCCCGGTCCTGGCTGCGCCGCAAGGCCGTCGGGGCCTGGATGAACGTGCTCATCGCGCTGGCCGCGGGCGCGACCGTCTGCACCGCGGGGTTCCTGGCCCAGCAGCGCTGGCCGGACCCGCAGACCTGGGCCGGCGGCGCGCTGAAGCTGTTCGCCCTGTGGTGCCTGGCGTTCCTGCCCGGCTGGCTCTACGTGCGCTTCCTCGGCACCCGGGCCCGGGCGCTCTGGAACGAGTACGTGCTGACCCTGCACCGGCTCGGCTGCGACCGCCCCTGGCACCTGCCCGAGCCGCCGCCGGGCTCGGACTTCCACGCCCGCTGGGAGGTCGGCCCGCACGGGGCCGGGACCACCATCTACGAGCAGAAGTTCGAGGCGTACTACGGCCGGCAGCCGTCCGAGGCCCAGCAGAGCGACGACTACGTGGTCAGCTCCGAGTCGCTGTTCCCGGTGTTCCTGAGCACCGCGATCCTCGGCGTGGGCTGGTCCGCGGTGCTCTGGGACACCACGTTCCTGACCGCCCCGGACGGCGTCTGGGACGTGCTGAAGTACGCGTTCCTGGGGGCGTACGCGTTCGTGTCCGGGATGCTGGTGCGCCGGTACTTCCAGTCCGACCTGCGGCCCAGCGCGTACGCGTCGGCGGTGTTCCGGATCATCCTGGTGTTGCTGCTGGTCGCCGTCCTGCACCAGGTGCTGCACGCGGTGGCGCCGCAGGCCGGGTCGGCGGAGTTCGCGGTCGCCTTCGTCGTCGGCTTCTTCCCGCTGGTCGGCCTGCAGGTGCTGCAGCGGGTGACGGCCCGGGTGCTGCAGCAGGTCGTGCCGCCGGTCGCCTCCGCGTACCCGCTGGACCACCTCGACGGCCTCAACCTCTGGTACGAGGCCCGGCTGATCGAGGAGGGCGTGGAGAACATGCAGAACCTCACGACCATGAACCTCGTCGACGTCATCCTGCACACCCGGGTCCCGCCGGGCCGGCTGATCGACTGGATCGACCAGGCGTTCCTGCTGCTGCACCTGGGCGCGGACAAGTCCGACGGGGGCGAGGAGACCGGCCGGGCCGAGCTGCGCCGGGTCGGCGTCCGGACCGCGACCGACCTGCTCACGGTGTTCTCGGTCGAGGTGCCGTCAGCGTGCGGGGGCCGCCCGGGCCGGCGCTACCGGCACCCGGCCGGCGTGAGGGAGCTGCCGCTGCCGGCGGACCAGCTGCGGCTGCTGGTCGGCGTGCTCGCGGCCGGGCCCGGGCTGGACGCGGTCTGGAACTGGCAGCGCAACGGACGCACCGACCAGTTCTGCCCCTGACCGGCCCGGGGGCCGGGCCCGGCGCCGTGGGAAGCGGCGTCAGGCCGGGGTGCCGCCGACGGCGACGAAGGCGGCGGCCGCGGCCCGCAGCAGCGGCGGCGCGTCCCGCAGCTCCCGGACGGTCCGGGCCAGCGCGTGCTGCGGCGGAGCCCCGTCCGCCATCGCCGCGTGCAGCCGGGTCATCACCTCGGGCGCGACCGCGTCCGGCACCTTGGCCACGCTCGCGATCACGGTCCGGACGCCGCTGTGCAGCATCGCGACCGGCAGCCCGAGCAGCTCCTCGCCCGGGCCGCCGGCGGCCGCGCTGTCGCAGGCGGACAGGACGACCAGCTCGGGCGGGCGGTCCAGCCGGCCCAGGTCGTAGGCCATCAGCGGCCCGTCGGCCAGCCGCAGCGCGGAGAACAGCGGGCTGTCGGCGCGGACGTCGCCGTGCGCGGCCAGATGCGCGATCCCGGCCCCGTCCATCGCGGCCAGCACCGCGGCGCTGCCGGCGTCGACGCCGGTGAGCACGATCGCGTTCGGCGCGCCCGCGGCCAGCGCCCGGACCTCGGCCTCGGCATGCTCCAGGTCGGGACCGGCGACCAGCACGGTGGGTCCGGGGCGGGCCGGCCGTACGGTCGCCGCGTACCAGGAGGCGAGCGAGGGCGCGAGGCTCACGGTCCGGTCGGCCGCCACCGGCAGCAGCGACCAGGGCAGCACGGCCAGCGGCGCCGGCGGGACCACGACCAGGTCGCGGTCGCCGATCAGGTCGGCCAGCGGGCCGAACAGCAGCCCGTCCAGCCGCTCGGCCGAGCGCAGCGCCTCGGCCAGCGCGGTCGCGCCGCGGGTCGCGGATCCCGGCTGCAGTGCCCGCCGGGTCCACATGCCGAGGAAACCGGCCTCCCAGTCGACCGGCGCCGCCGGCCCGACCGCGCGCAGCACCCGGCGGCGGCCGGCCACCACCACCGCGTGCACGGTGCCGCCGACCACGACCAGGCTGACCAGGGCGGCGCCGCCCAGCGCGCGCTCCAGCCCGGCCGCGTCGGGCAGCGACCAGGGCCGCTCCCCGGACCGGCCCTCCACCCGCAGCGCCCGCCGCCGGACCCGGTCCCGCAGCTCCTCCTCCTGCCGCCGCCGGGCCGCGCTGTCGGGCTGGGCCGCGAGCCGGCGCAGCCCGGCCAGCGCGGTGGCCAGCTCCGGGTCGTCCGGCGGCCGGACCCGCGGCAGCCGCAGCGCCAGCCCGCGGCCGAGCTCGGACCAGCGCAGCACCTGCTCGGCCCGGCCCGTCCCGACCGCGAGGGTCCGGCCCGCCGCCACCAGGTCGGCCGCGTACGAGGAGACGTGGGCGCGCAGCTCCAGCGCGCCCAGCCCGGCCCCGTACGCGTCCAGGACCCGGAAGCCGGCGCCGAGCGCGGCGAACGCCCCGCGCCGGTCGCCGCGGTCCAGCCGCAGCATCGCCTCGGCGTACCAGGCCTGGGAGCGCCCGGACGCCGGTCCGCGGTGGCGGCCGCGGGCGACCCGGCCGAGCAGGTCCCGGGCCTCGGGACCGTCGCCGAGCTCGCGCGCGAGCCGGCCGGCCAGCAGCAGCGCCTGCCCGGCCGGGGCCAGCAACCCCTCCGCCCGCAGGTCGTCCGCGACCGCGGAGGCGGCCCGCAGCAGCCGGCGGCCGCGCTCGCCGGCCGCCCACCGGGCCCGGACGGCGAGGTGGGTGGCCAGCGCGAGCTTGCCGGTCCGGTGCTGCCGGTCGTAGAGGCCGGCCGCCTGCCGGGCCAGCGTCGCGGCCCGGACGTGGTCGCCCGCGGCCAGCGCGGCCTCGGCCGCCACCAGCAGCGCGTCCGCGTACGCGCTGCGCTCGCCCCGGGCGGACAGCTCGGCCGCCAGCCGGTCGGCCGTGACCAGCGCCTCCCGGGCCAGCCCCGCGTCCAGCAGCAGCCGGGCCCGGTCCAGCCGCAGCTCGACCAGCGGCAGGTGCAGCGCGGCGAACTGGCGCTCGGCCTCCTCGAGGTGCCGCAGCGCGGCCGGGATGTCACCGAGCAGGCCCGCGCACCAGCCCCGGTTGTGCCGGTTGCCGGCCGCGTCGGCGAGCTGCCCGAGCGCGGCGAACTGCTGCTCGGCCCGCCGGAAGGCGTCGTCGGCCTCGCCGTACCGGCCGAGCTCGACGCCGGTCAGGCCGAGCACGTTGAGCCCGCGGGCCTCCCAGCGGGACTCGCCGGCCGCCCGCAGCCGGCTCAGCGCGGCCGGCACCCGCTCGGCCGCGGCCGCCGGCCGGCCCAGCAGCCAGAGCACGATCCCGCGCTGGACGTCCAGCTGGGCCAGCTCGATCCCGGTCAGCTCGGCCGCGGCCAGGTCGAGCTGGCGCAGCGACTGCCCGTGCCGGCCGAGGTAGAGCAGCGACACCGCGAGGCTCATCCGGGACTGGCCGGCCTGGTGGGTCAGCCCGGCGTCCTCGGCCGTCCGGACCGCGCGGCGCAGCGCGACCGTGGACTCCCGCGGCTGTTCCAGCGAGCGCAGGGCCAGGCCGAGCGCCTGCTGCGCGACCGAGAGGTCCAGTGGGTCGGCCCGGCGGCGGGCGTCGCGGATGGCGGGACCGGCGAGCTCGACGGCCCGGGCCGGGTCGGCCTGGGCGAGGTCGAACGCGGCTCGGGCGAGCGAGCCGTCCGGTGTATCCGACAGCCCGGCCGACACCTCCCGAGAGTAGTAAAACCATGCAGCAACGACCAGGAGGTCGCCCATGCTCCCCGAGGAGACCCTCGCCTACCCATCGATGCCGAATGCGGTCCTGAACCCGCCACTGGCGAACGCCCGGGAGTTCCTCGTCCACTCCGTGGACCTGGGCACGCTGCGGGCGACCGGCCTGGTGAACGACCTGCTCCCGGGGACGGACCCGGCCCCGAGTGCGATCAGCGTCGTGCGCCTGCCGCTGGCCGCCGGCGCGGTCTTCGCCGCCGCCCTCGCCCGGCTGCGGCGCGCGCTCAACGACCCGACCGGCGAGCGGGTCACCCCGAACTTCCAGCTCCAGCCGTGGGTCAGCCCCGGTGGCGAGTCGGGCCCGAGACCGGTGGCGATCGCCGCGCTCGACTACGGCCGGGCCCGGGCCGGCCGGGTGGCGACGATCGCGGTCTACGACAGCGGCGTGCTGGAGGACTACGTCACCTACGACCCCCGCGCGCACCTCAAGGCCGCGGGCACGGTGCCGGACGGGAACCCCGGTCCCGGCGCGGAGCCGACCTTGGTGCGGCACGGATCGTTCGTGGCCAGCCGGGTCTCGGCCGCGTCGAGCACGGCCAAGGTCAAGGCGGTCAAGGTCTTCGGGTCCACCGGCGGGGTCGACGACTTCACGCTCGCGACCGCGATCGACGCGTTCCTCAAGGTGAACCCGGACGTCTCGATCGTCAACCTGTCCTGCGGCACGTTCTCCGACGTCGCGCCGCTGGCACTGGCGACCGTCGTCCGCAACCACCCGCGCGTCCTCTGGGTCGCCGCGGCCGGCAACCTGACCACGATCGGCACCGGCGCCACGACGCTGCCGGCCTGGCCGGCGAACATGCCCGAGGTGATCGGCGTCGGCGCGCTGGACGCCAACAACAACAAGACCGCATTCACCGACCAGATCTCGGCCGACGTGTGGGCCCCGGGCGAGGCCGTGCTCGGCGTCGTCGGCAAGGGCATGCTGGCCGGCGTCGCCGCCGCGTTCAACGGCTACGCGACCTGGAGCGGCACCTCGTTCGCGGCCCCCTTCGTGGCCGCCCGGCTGGCCGACTTCATGGGCCAGTTCACCGCGCTGAACCCGCCGCCGCCCGGCACCGCCCTGGTCCGCGCGGCGCAGGAGTACCTCTACGGCGGGCCGCTGCCGGCGCTGCCGGCCCGGCCGACGATCCTCGTGACCTGACCGCCGTACCGCCCCCTGGGTCGCTAGGTGAGGACCCAGGGGGTGTGGGCGGGCGGGTGGCCGGGGCGGGTGCAGCGCAGCGCGAAGGTGGGCCCGGGCGGCCGGAGCAGGAACCGGCCGTCCGGGTCCACCGGCACGTCCGCCGCCGGCCCCCGCGGGGTGAGCACGGACAGCGTCACCCCGGCGGCCGGGCGGACCTGACCGCGCAGCTCGCCCGCCTGCAGCTCGCAGTCCACGGCCAGCTCGCCCAGCGCCCAGCTCAGCTCCCGGGCGGTGGTCCCGCCGCGGATCCCGGCCAGGGCCGGTTCGTCGGCCGAGTCGGCCACCAGCACGGCCAGCTCGCCGTCCAGCCGGACCCAGTCGCCGGCGGCCACCGCCGCCTCGACCACCCGCTCGGGTGGCTGCTCGTCCTCGTCGGTCAGCGCCGACCGCAAGAACGTCAGTATCTCGTCGTCGTCCATTGATTTTCTCCTTCGTTCCCCCAGGAGAGCCGAGGAGGTTCCACGGATACGGCTACCGCTCGATTACTTTGCGGAGCTGGGCCAGGCAGCGGCCGCGGGTCGGGCCGATGCTGCCGCGGGGGATGCCGAGCGTCGCGCTGACCTCCGTGTACGACGCGGCCGGGTCACGCATGAGCAGCGAGAGCAGCGCCCGGCAATGCTCGGACAGCTCGGCGAAGGCGGCCCGGACCAGCCGCTGCTGCTCGGCCCGCAGCACCGCGTCCTCGCCCTGCTCGGCGGCCGGGTCGGCGGTGTCCGCGACCGGGGCGAGCGGGTCGGCCGGGAGGTCGCGGCCGCGCCGGTGCAGCAGCCGGATGCTCTCCCGGCGGGCGGTGGTGGCCAGCCAGCCGCCGACCGCGGCCGGTTCCTTGAGGGTGGTCAGGTTGACCGCCAGCAGCAGCCAGCTGGCCTGGCTGACGTCCTCGGCGTCCTGCGGCGAGAGGCGCATCGTCCGGGTCACGGCCCAGACCGAGCGCGCGTACCGCCGGACGAGCTCCCGCCAGGCGTCCTGGTCACCGGCCCCGGCCGCGGCGACCAGCTGCTCGATCGGCACGTCCGACACGGCCCGATCTTGTCACGATCCAGGGCAGGATCGGGGTATGGAGAGCGCGACACAAGCGATACACCGGCTGAGCTCGTACGGCACGGACTACTACCAGCAGGTGCGGCTGGAGGACATGTCCGGCTGGCCCCCGCCGGTGGACGATCCGCGCGTCCTGGCCGGCCTGGTGCTCAACGACGTCGCCCGGCTCCCGTGGTTCCACAAGCGGTACCCGGCCGATCTGCCGCGGGTGCCGTTGCCGCGCTCGCTGCGGCCGACGACCGCGCCGGCCGTCGCCGTGCTGGCCGGTGCGGCCGGCGTCGCACCGGCGGCATGGGACCTGGCCGGGCTGTCCCGGCTGCTGCACCTGTCCGCCGGGGTGGTCCGTACCGTCGTGCGGCCGGGCGTGACCTGGCTGTTCCGGGCGGCCGGCTCGGCCGGCGGCCGCTTCCCCCTGGAGCTCTACGTCGCCGTCCCCGCGGGCGGCGGCGGCGCGGTCCCGGCCGGGGTGCACTGGTACGACCCGGCCGAGCATGCCCTGCTCCGGGTCGGGCCGCCGCCGCGCGGGGGCGTGCCGGCGGTGGTCGTGACCGGCGTGCCCTGGCGGACCGGCTGGCGCTACGGCGAGCGCGGCTTCCGGCACACCTACTGGGACGCCGGCACGATGCTGTCCCAGCTGCTGGCCGCGGCCGACTCGGCCGGACTGCCGGCGGCGCTGCACACCCGTTTCCCGGACGCCGCGGTGACCGCGCTCACCGGCGCCGACGGCGTGCACGAGTGGCCGGTGGCGGTCGTCGCGCTCGGCAATGGCGACCCGGCGCTGGAGCCCACCGGGCCGGCCGCCGCGGGCGAGGTCGACACCGCGCCCCGGGAGTTCCCGCTCGCGACGGCGGCCCAGCGCGCGGGCGACCTCGACCGGCTCGGCCGCCCCTGGGACCGCGGCGCCCCGGTGGCCGTCCCGCTGACCAGGAGCGCGCCGGTCGAGGACGTCGTGCTGGCCCGGACGTCCCAGCACCGGATGGCTCGCAACCGCACCCTGTCCGGCGACCTGCTGCGGACGGCGATGGCGGCCGCCCTGCGCGGGATCACCGTGCCGCACTTCGTCGCGGCGACCGGGGTCGACGGCCTCGCGCCCGGGGTCTACCGCTGGCCCGACCTCACCGCCCCGGTCCGCCCGGGGCTGGGGCGGGACGAGCTCTACCGGGTGTCGCTGGAGAGCGGGACCGCCCGGGACGCCGCGTTCGTGGTGATGGCGGCGACCGACGTGCCCGGCCTGGACGACCGCGAGTACCGGGAGGCGCAGCTGGCCGCCGGTCTGGTCGAGGGCCGGCTGCACCTGGTCGCGTACGCGCTCGGCGCGAGTGCCTGCGGCATGACGTTCCTGGACGAGGAGGTGCCGGCGCTGCTGGGGGAGCAGCTCGACCCGCTGCTGTTCACCTGCGTCGGCGTGCCGGAGTACACGGCCCGGGCCGGCGGCGCGCCGGGGTCGCCGACGGCCGTCGAGATCATCCCGCCGCGGGTGCTGGACGAGTGAGGTGGGTCAGCAGGGCGCCGCGGAACGCCGCGGGCTGGTCCAGGTGCGGCCCGTGCCCGGAGTCCTCCAACGCCACCTCGCGATACTCCCCGCCCGCCGCCGCGTACGCGGCCAGCACGGCCCGGGTCTGACCCACCATCGGCTGGGCCGGGTACGCCTCCGGGCCGGGCCAGCCCGGCACCACCCCGAGCGCGCCCAGGTGGGCCAGGTCGTACAGGGAGGTGTCGGAGACGATGACGTCGCCGGTGCCGCGGATCCACAGCACCGGCGGCTTGGGGTCCACAGTGGACAGACCGTCGAGCCGGAGGTGGGTCGGGGCGAGCGTGTTGAGGACGCCGCGGTCGCCCGGACCGACGCCGGGCCAGGTGTCCACTGTGGACGACGTACCGGGGTAGAAGTCGTCGCCGAGGCGGGTCGAGAGCATCGACTCCACGAACGCGTCCAGCGGCTCGGGCACGCACGGCGGGGCCACGTAGTGCGCCAGCAGGACGTTGCGAGGGGAGAGCGGGGAGTCCTCACCGCGGTCGCCGGCCCGCAGGTGCTCGACGAACTCGGCGTTCGCGGTGCCGCCGCCGGTCCCGGCGCCGGCCGGGTCGACCAGCCGGCCGTCGAGCCCGGCGGTGCCGCCGAACCCGTACGGCGAGACCGGCGCGACCAGCGTGAGCGAGGCGACCCGCTCCGGCGCGTCGAGCAGGAACTGCATGACCACGCCACCGCCGAGGCTCCAGCCGACCAGGTGCACCCGGTCCAGCTCCAGCGCGTCGAGCAGCGCGGCCAGGTCCTCGGCCCAGTCCCGGACGCCCCGGGTCGCGTCGACCGGCTCCGGGTCGGTGTCGCCGAACCCGCGCAGGTCCACCGCCAGTGGCCGGAACCCCGCCGGCAGCGCCAGCATCGTCGGCTGCCAGAACAGCGCGGAGGACACGTTGCCGTGTACGAACAGGACCGGCTCGCCCTCGTCCCGGGCCGAGAGGATGTTCTGGGTCAGCCGCGCCGTCGGCACCCGCCGGGCTTCGACGCCTGCCATCAGCGTCGTCACCGGGCGCTCCAGCCGCCGTCGAGCACCAGCGAGCTGCCGTTGACGAACGAGGCGTCCTCGGAGCAGAGATAGGAGACGGCCGCCCCGACCTCGGCCGGCTCGATCAGCCGCTTGATCGCCGGCTCGGTCAGCATGATCTTCTCGACGACCTCGTCCTCGCTGATCCCGTTGATCCGGGCCTGGTCCGCGATCTGCCCCTCCACCAGCGGCGTCCGCACGTACGCGGGGCAGACCGTGTTGGAGGTGACGCCGCGCGGGCCGCCCTCCAGCGCGACGGTCTTGGACAGGCCCTCGGTCGCGTGCTTGGCCGCCACGTACGCGCTCTTGTACGGCGACGCGCGGATCCCGTGCACCGAGGAGATGTGCACGACCCGGCCCCAGCCGTTGGCGTACATGCCGGGCAGGACCGAGCGCAGGATGAGGAACGGGGCCTCGACCATCAGCGTGAGGATCCGGTGGAACTGCTCCGGCGGGAAGTCCTCGATCGGCGCGACGTGCTGGATCCCGGCGCAGTTCACGACGATGTCGGCAGTGAGCTGCAGCCGCTGGACCGCCTCGGTGTCGGTGAGGTCGATGGCCAGCCCGTCGCCGCCGAGCGCCTTCGCCTGGTCCACCACCTGCTCGTCCCGGTCCAGCAGCAGGACGGTGGCGCCGTCGGCCGCCAGCCGCTCGGCGCAGGCCCGCCCGATTCCCGACGCGGCCCCGGTGACCAGCGCCACCCGCCCGTGCAGATCGCTCATCGGGCCCTCCCTCCGGCTCGCGCCCATCGTAGGAGGATCAGCCCTCCAGCCCTCCCCGGGCGACGGTGAGCGCGTCGTCGACGGCGGTCGCGAGCAGGCCGCGGCCGCCTCCCGGTCCTTCGGCCCGGCCAGGAACCGGACCGTCACCTCGTCCGGGTCGTGCAGGGTGCCCACCGGCGCGATCCGCCCGGCCCCCCGCGGACGCCACGGCCGCACCCTAGGGTGGACGGCGTGCGGGAACTGGATCCGCGGCGGGCCCGGGTGTTCGGGGCGACCGCGGAGGACTACGACCGGTACCGGCCGAGCTACCCGCCCGCGGCGGTCGCCTGGCTGGTCCCGCCGGGTGCGACCCAGGTCGCCGACGTCGGGGCCGGCACCGGGAAGCTGACCGGGCCGCTGGTGGCGCTGGGCCTCCAGGTCGCGGCGATCGAGCCCGATCCGGCGATGCTGGCGGTGTTGCGCCGCGAGCACCCGGGCGCGGTGCCGTACCTGGCCGGCGCCGAGGCGCTGCCGCTGCCGGACGCGAGCGTGGACGCGGTGCTGGCCGGGCAGGCCTGGCACTGGTTCGACCACGAACGGGCGGTGGCCGAGGTACGGCGGGTGCTGCGTCCCGGCGGCGTGCTCGGCCTGGCCTGGAACGGGCCGGACCCGCGCGACCTCTGGGAGTACGACCTGGCCCGCCTCGACCCCGACACCGGCGGCCACGACTTCGTCGCCGACCCGGCCGCCGAGCCGATGACGGTGCCGGGGCTGCCGGCGGCGGAGCTGGAGGAGGCGAACTTCCCCTGGCTGCGGGAGATCGACGGGCCCCGGCTGCGGGGCCGGCTGCTGACCCACTCGGCGTTCGTGGTGCTGCCCCCGGCCGAGCGGGACGCGCTGATCGACTCGATGGTCGCGGTGGTCACGGCCGAGGCCGAGCGACAGGGCACCCCGACGGTCCGGCTGCGCCAGTCCGCCCACTGCGTCCGCTGGCGCCCGTAGCTAGCCGGCGTCGGTGACCTTGCCGGCGTCGACCTCCAGGTGCCGGGTGGTCCGCACGACCTCGAGCATGTTCCGGTCGTGGGTGACCAGCAGCAGCGTCCCCTGGTACGAGTCGAGGGCCGACTCCAGCTGCTCGATCGCGGGCAGGTCGAGGTGGTTGGTCGGCTCGTCCAGCACCAGCAGGTTGACCCCGGCCGCCTGCAGCAGCGCCAGCGCGGCCCGGGTCCGCTCGCCCGGGGACAGCGTGGCCGCCGGCCGCAGCACGTGCTCGGCCCGCAGCCCGAACTTCGCCAGCAGCGTCCGGGCCTCGGCCGGCAGCAGCCCGGCTGCCGTCGAGAACGCGTCCAGCAGCGCCTCGCCGCCCAGGAACAGCCCGCGGGCCTGGTCGATCTCGCCCACCACCACGCCCGGCCCGAGATCGGCCACGCCCTCGTCCAGGGTGACCCGGCCGAGCATCGCGGCCAGCAGCGTCGACTTGCCCGAGCCGTTCGCGCCGGTGATCGCGACCCGGTCGGCCCAGTCGATCTGCAGGTCGACCGGCCCGAGCGTGAACGACCCCCGCCGGACGACCACCCCGCGCAGCGAGGCCACGATCGCGCCGGACCGCGGCGCCGCCGCCACCTGCATCTGCAGCTCCCACTCCTTGCGCGGCTCCTCGACGACGTCGAGCCGCTCGATCATCCGATCGGTCTGCTTGGCCTTGGCCGCCTGCTTCTCGCTGGTCGCGACCTGGTGCGCCCGGATGTTCTTGTCCGGCTCGGAGGCCATCTTGCGGCGGGAGGCCCGTACGCCCTTGTCGGCCCAGGCCCGCTGGGTCCGCGACCGCGCCTCCAGGCCGGCCTTCGTCTCGGCGTACTCCTCGAAGTCGGCGCGGGCGTGCCGGCGCAGCAGCTCGCGCTCGGCCAGGTAGCCGGCGTACCCGCCGCCGTACCGACGGACCTGGTGCTGGGGCAGGTCCAGCTCCAGGACCCGGTCGACCGTACGGTCCAGGAACCGGCGGTCGTGGCTGACCAGGACCGTCCCGGCCCGCAGGCCCAGCACGAACTCCTCCAGCGTGGCCAGTCCGGCCAGGTCGAGGTCGTTGGTCGGCTCGTCCAGCAGCACCACGTCGTAGCGGGACAGCAGCAGCGAGGCCAGCCCGGCCCGGGCCGCCTGCCCGCCGGACAGGCCCGAGGTCGGCCGGTCCAGCTCGACGCCCAGCCCGAGGTCGGCGGCGACCTGCTCGGCCCGCTCGTCCAGGTCGGCCGCGCCGAGGCCGAGCCAGCGCTCGAGCGCGGCCGCGTACGCGTCGTCGGCGCCGCGCTCGCCGGTCTCCAGCGCCGTCCCGGCGGCGTCCAGGGCCTGCTGGGCCGCGGCCACCCCGGTCCGCCGGGCCAGGAAGTCCCGCACGCTCTCGCCCGTACGGTCCGGCTCCTGAGGCAGGTAGCCGACGGTCGCGGTCGGCGGGCTCAGCGAGACCGTGCCCTGCTCGGGCTGGTCCAGCCCGGCCAGGATCCGCAGCAGCGTCGACTTGCCGGCCCCGTTCGGCCCGACCAGGCCGATCACGTCGCCCGGGGCCACGATCAGGTCGAGGCCGGAGAACAGCTCGAGGTTGCCGTGCCCCGCCGTCAGCTGCCGGGCCGTCACCGTCGCGCTCATCGGGTCAGGATGCTACGCGGTACCGGCTCGGTCACCGATCGATAAAGGCCGGGCTCCCCCATACCAGTCCTGTGCCACCGTGCACCATGACGACCACCCTGGCCGCGCCGGCCGAGATCGAGCGCGAGTTCACCGTCCGCTCCCGCAGCCAGCTGCAGCTCGCGGTCCGGCGGTTCCGCCGCAACGGGCTGGCGATGGGTGGCCTGGTCACGTTCCTGCTCATGCTGCTCGCCGCGTTCGCCGGCCCGCACTTCTTCTCCTACCGGTTCGACGCGCAGAGCACGACGCTCTCGGCCCCGCCCGGCACCGACGGGCACCTGTTCGGCACCGACACGATCGGCCGGGACGTGCTGCTGCTGACGCTGCGCGGGATCCAGTGGTCGATGCTCATGGCCGCGGTGTTCGTCGTCGTCGCCTGCCTGCTCGGGATCCTGGTCGGCGCGGTCTCCGGCTACTTCGGCGGGCTCGTCGACGACGTGCTCATGCGCGCGGTCGACATCACGCTGACGCTGCCGTTCCTGGCCGTGGTGATCGTGGTCGCGGCGGCGTACCCGAGCGCCCGGTCGCCGATCGGCGTCGCCGTGCTCATCGCGTTGTTCAGCTGGATGGCGCTGGCCCGGATCGTGCGGGCCAGCTTCCTGTCCCTGCGCGAGCGCGAGTACGTCGAGGCCGCGCAGGCGCTCGGCGCCTCCGACCGGCGGATCGTGATCCGGCACCTGATCCCCAACTCGCTCGGCCAGATCATCGTCTGGGCCACCCTCGGGGCGACCGGCGCGATCGGCGCCGAGGCCGCGCTGAGCTTCCTCGGCTACGGCGTGCAGGGCTCGGACATCTCCCTCGGCCGGCTGGTCGCGGAGGGCGCGGCCGCGGCCGCCAGCCGGCCCTGGCTGTTCTACTTCCCGGGGCTGACGCTGCTGCTGATCGTGCTGGCGGTCAGCCTGGTCGGCGACGGCATCCAGGACGCGTTCGACCCGTCCGCCACCCGCAACCGCTGACGCCGATCGGACCCGGCCGCCGGCCGGACCCGGCTGCTGGTCAGACCCGGCCGCGGAAGCGGTCGGCGGCGACGAGCAGGGCCGCGTCGCCGCTGCGGGCGTGCTCCCGCAGCGCCGCCTCGGTCAGCTTGATCACGTGCTCGTCGCCGTGCTCGACGGCCCGGCCGATCAGCTCGGCCGCCGGCGGCACTTCCTCGGCGTCGGCCTCGAAAGGCTCGCTCTCGGCCGCCAGCCGCGGCGAGGCGAACCCGGCCACGATGGCGCCGACCGACTGCCAGGCCGCGGCGACGCTCGCGGTCCGGACCGCCGGCGGCAGCTCCGGCAGCACCAGCCGTACGGCGGCGGGCGCGGTGACCGCGTGGCAGAAGGCGATCGGCGCGTCCTCGCGGGCGGCCAGCACCCGGGCCGCGGCGCCGATCAGCTCGTCCAGCGCTGCGTCCGGGTCGGCCGGCGGCCCCCAGTCGTCGAGCCGGTCCGGGAACCGGGTCAGGTGCCGGACGGCCTTCAGCCGGCCCATCACGGCCGGGCCCTCGTCCGGCACGTCCGGGTCGAGCCGGGGCAGCCCCGCGATCGCCGGCACCGCCGGCAGCCGGCCGGCCAATCCCGGCCGGCCCGGCAGGGGCTGGTAGCGGGCGGCCCAGAAGGCCAGCCCCTGCGCGAGCTCGTCGACCAGCAGCGGGTCGGGGTCGTCCCCGGCCGTCCGCAGCGACCGGACCGCGTGCGCGGTCCGGATCACCCCGTGCGTCGCGCTCGCGGCCAGGCCCGGCAGCAGCCGCGGCCACCAGCGCTGCAGCAGCTCGTGCCAGCCCGTCTCCGCCGCCTCCCGCCGCAGGTACGCCGTCCAGTCGCCGAACAGCCGCTCGTCGCCGAGGTGCTCGAACCAGTCCGCGTCGCCGAGCCCGCGCACCACCTCCGGCGCGGAGTCGAGCTTGGGCAGGTAGCCGGCGACCCAGCCCTCGATCTCGGCCGCGGCCCCGATCCGGACCAGCGCCTCGGCCGCCATCGGGCCGTGGTTGGCCAGGAAGCCGTTGAACTCCGGGCCGGTCCGGCGGAACCGGTCCAGGGCCTCGAGCAGCGCACCGTCGGTCATCGGCCCACCGTCGGGCCCGCGGCCCGGCCTCGTCAACCCTCGGTCACATCGGAGGCGGCGCGGACGTCAACGGGAGGCGCGGACGTCGACGGGGAAACGGAAGGATGCGGACGTGGACGACGAGACCTGGCTGGCCGAGCGGTTCGAGACGCACCGGGCGCACCTGCGCTCGGTGGCGTACCGGATGCTGGGTCCGGTGCCGAGGCCGACGACGCGGTCCAGGAGGCCTGGCTGCGGCTGAGCCGCTCCGACACCGGCGAGGTCGCCAACCTCGGCGGCTGGCTGACCACGACAGTGGCCCGGGTGTCGCTGGACATGCTGCGCCGCCGGGCGTCGCGGCGGGAGGCGGCGGTCGAGCTGCCGGACCTGCCCGACGAGGGCGCCGATCCCGAGCACGAGGCGGTGCTGGCCGACTCGGTCGGTCCGGCGCTGCTCGTCGTGCTGGACACGCTGAGCCCGGCCGAGCGGCTGGCGTTCGTGCTGCACGACCTGTTCGCGGTGCCGTTCGACGAGATCGCGCCGATCGTGCGGCGGACCCGCCGGAGCGCGGCAGCTGGCCAGCCGGGCCCGCCGCCGGGTCCGCGGCCCCGAGCCGCCGGACGCCGACCCCGGGCGGCAGCGCCGGATCGTGGATCGGCGACGTCATCGCCGAGGTCGAGATGCTCTCGGACGAGGCCACCGTGGCCGGGCTGGAGCTCTCGTACTGAGACCCGGTGCCCGTCGCAGCGGGCGTAGCGTCGGCCGCATGGAGCGTTTTCGGATGCTCGTCGGCGGCAAGCCGGTCGACGCACTGTCGGGCCGGACGTTCGAGTCGGAGAACCCGTACACGGGCGAGGCCTGGGCGTCGGTGCCCGACGGCGGCCCGGAGGACGTGGACGCGGCCGTCGCCGCGGCCCGCGCCGCGCTGGACGGCGAGTGGGGGGCGATGACCGGCTTCGGCCGGGCCGCGCTCCTGCACCGGCTGGCCGGGCTCATCGACGACAACGCGGAGCGGCTGGCCCGGCTGGAGGTCAACGACTCCGGCAAGCTCTACCGGGAGATGATCGGGCAGCTGCGCGGGCTCGGCGGCTGGTACCGCTGGTTCGGCGGGCTGGCCGACAAGCTCGAGGGCCGGCAGATCCCCTCGCCCAACCCGGACTACCTCGTCTACACCCGGCGCGAACCGGTCGGCGTGGTCGCCGCGATCACCCCGTGGAACTCGCCGCTGCTGCTGATGAGCTGGAAGCTCGCCCCCGCGCTGGCCGCCGGCTGCACGGTCGTGATCAAGCCGTCCGAGCACTCGCCGGTGTCCACCCTCGGCTTCGCATCGCTCGTGACCGAGGCCGGCTTTCCGGACGGCGTGGTGAACGTCGTCACCGGGCTGTCCCGGGAGACCGGGGCGGCGCTGGCCGCGCACCCCGGCGTGGACAAGGTCGCGTTCACCGGCTCGACCGCGACCGGGCGGGCGGTCGCCCGGGCCGCGGCCGAGAACATCACCAAGGTCACGCTGGAGCTCGGCGGCAAGTCGCCGCAGGTGGTCTTCCCCGACGCCGACCTGGCCGCGGCCGCCAACGGCGTGGTCGCCGGCGTCTTCGCCGCCACCGGCCAGACCTGCATGGCGGGGTCCCGGCTGATCGTGCACGCGGACGTGCACGACGAGCTGGTCCGGCTGATCGCCGAGCGGGCGTCCCGGATCCGGCTCGGCGACCCGAACGCGGCCGAGACCGAGATGGGCCCGGTCGCCAACCGCCCGCAGTACGAGAAGGTGCTCGGCTACCTTTCGACGGCGCGGGCCGAGGGTGCCACCGTCGCGTACGGCGGGGCGGCCGAGGACGGGCTGTTCGTGCAGCCGACCGTGCTGACCGGGGTGACGCCGGCCTCGACCGTCTACCGCGAAGAGGTCTTCGGGCCGGTGCTGGCCGCGGTGCCGTTCACCTCCGAGGAGGAGGCGGTCACGCTCGCCAACGACACTCCGTACGGGCTGGCGGGGGCGGTGTGGACGAAAGACGTGCACCGGGCCCACCGGGTCGCGGCGAAGATCCGGGCCGGCACGGTCTGGATCAACGCGTACCGGGTGGTGGCGCCGAACGTGCCGTTCGGCGGGTTCGGCAGCTCCGGGCTCGGGCGGGAGAACGGGCTGCACGCGGTCGACGAGTACCTGCAGGAGAAGGCGGTCTGGGTCGAGCTCACCGGCGGCACCCGCGACCCCTTCACCCTCGGCTGAGGCTTGCATCGTGCAACTACTGGCGGCTTGCTGATAATCGCGCGGGAATGTCACCGGGCGCCGCTACCGTGCCGCGCATGGAAGCCCTCGCCCGGTTCGTGCTGCGTCACCGGCTGCTCGTCGCGCTCGGCTGGCTCGTCCTGCTCGTCGGCGGCGGGATCGCCGCGGGCCCGGCCGCCGGGCGGCTGACGTTCGACTTCTCGCTGCCGGGCCAGCCCGGCTACGAGACCGAGCAGCAGCTGATCGGCACGTTCGGCACGAGTACGGCCGACACGCTCATCCCGGTGCTCACGGTCCCGGCCGGTTCGACGGTGCAGCAGCACGCGGCGGACATCGCCAGCGTGTTCCAGACCGTCCGGACGAAGCTGCCGCAGGCGCGGGTCGTCGACCTCGCCAGCACCGGCGACCAGCGCTTCGTCACCGACGACGGCCGCAGCACGTTCGCGCTCATCCAGGGACCGGAGCCGCAGGGCTTCGGACCCGGCCTGGACGCGGACCTCAAGCCGGTCCTGGCCCAGGCCGCGCAGGCGGCGGGGCTGGAGACCGGACTGACGTCGTACAACCTGCTGGCCGCCGGCGGGTCGACGGACGGGCCGTCCGTCCTGGTGGAGACGTTGTTCGGGGCGCTCGGCGCGCTCGCCGTGCTGGTCTTCGTGTTCGCCTCGTTCCTGGCGTTGGTGCCGCTGGTGATCGCGGCCGTCTCGATCCTCACGACGTTCCTGCTCGTGCTCGGGCTGACCTACCTCACCGACGTGAGCTTCGTCGTCCAGTTCCTCATCGCCCTGGTCGGCCTCGGCGTCGCGATCGACTACTCGCTGCTGCTCGTCTCGCGCTGGCGGGAGGAACGCGCACACGGCCGCAGCAACGACGAGGCCGTCGTCGTCGCCGTGCAGACAGCCGGGCACGCCGTGCTCGCCTCCGGCGTGACCGTGGCGATCAGCCTGCTGGCGCTGCTGGTCGTGCCGGTCCCGTTCCTGCGCAGCATGGGCCTCGGCGGCATGCTCATCCCGCTGGTCAGCGTCGCCGTCGTGCTGACGCTGCTGCCCGCGCTGCTGTCCAAGATCGGCCCGAAGGTCGACTTCCCGCGGATCCGGCACGACGCGGTCGCCGCCCGCGGCTGGTCGGCCTGGGCCCGGCTCATCGTCCGGCGCCGCTGGATCGCCGCCGCGGCCGCGATCGTCGCGCTGGGCTTCCTCATCGCGCCGGTCTTCGGGCTGAAGATCGGCCAGGCCGGCCCGGACTCGCTGGCCCGCAGCGGTCCGGCGTACCAGACCCTGCAGGCGCTGCGGTCCGGCGGCGTCGGCGACGGCGTGCTCACCCCGATCGAGCTGCTGGTGCCGGACGCGCAGGCCGACGCCGCGGTCACGGCGGCCAGGTCGGTCGAGGGCGTCCGGACGGCCGCCATCGGCGGCAGCAAGGGCGGCACCACGGTCGTCGACGTGCTGCCGCAGCAGGCGACCGTCGACAGCGGCAGCAACGGGGTCACCGACGACGTCCGGACCGCCGTCGAGCAGGCGACGAACGGGTCCGCGGGCGTGGCCGGGACCGGCGCGATCATCCAGGACTACTTCCGCGCCGTGTACGACAACTTCCCGTACGTGCTGCTGCTCATCGCGGTGATCACGTTCGTCCTGCTGGTGCGGACGTTCCGCTCGGTGCTGCTGCCGGTGAAGGCGGTCCTGCTCAACCTCGTCTCGCTGGCCGCGGTGTTCGGCGCCGTCACCTTCTTCTGGCAGCACGGCCACGGGTCGAACGCGGTCTTCGGCGTGTCCCAGACCGGCGCGATCACGTTCTGGCTGCCCGTGATCATCTTCGCGTTCCTGTTCGGGCTCTCGATGGACTACGAGGTGTTCATCCTGGCCCGGATGCGGGAGGAGTACGACGGGACCGGCTCGACGGCCAAGGCCGTCGTCACCGGGCTCGGGCGGACCGGCCGGCTGGTCACCTCGGCCGCGCTGATCCTCTTCTTCTCCTTCGCCGCGCTGGCGTCCTCACCCGGCACCGACATCAAGGTGCTCGGCACCGCGCTCGGCGTCGGGATCCTCATCGACGCGACGCTGGTCCGGGCCCTGCTCGTGCCGGCGCTGGTGAGCCTGTTCGGCCGCTGGAACTGGTGGCTGCCGGGCTGGCTGGCCCGGCTGCTGCTGGTCGAGCCGTCGCCGGTCGCGCCGGCCGGCGGTGACCGGCCGTCGTCCGACCCGGACGACGCGCCGGAGCGCGAACTGCAGCAGGTCTGACGCGGCGCGGCGCGGCCGGTCGCGGCGCGACGCGGGTCTGGTCGCTGCGGGCGACGATCGGGACGAAGTGCACGCCCGGCTGGCCGCGACCGACGCGGCCCGGCAACGCCTGCGGGAGCTGGGCGAGGAGGACTGGACCGTCCGGACACCCTCGAACGCCTCCAGGGCATGGTACGACTTCCGCCGCCGCCGCCGCCGCCGCCGCCGC
>DASYKU010000159.1 GCA_035995165.1 Mycobacteriales bacterium | reverse complement strand
GCCGGCTGGGAGCCGGCGCTCGACGACTGCGCCCGCTGCGGCAACCCCGGTACGCACCGCGCCTTCTCCGTCCCCGCCGGCGGCGCGGTCTGCGCCACCTGCCGCCCGGCCGGGGCGGTCCACCCGGCGCCCGGCACGCTGCCGCTGCTGACCGCGTTGCTGCGCGGCGACTGGGCCGCGGCCGACCGGTCCGAGCAACCGGTACGACGCGAGGCCAGCGGCCTGGTCGCCGCCCACCTGCAGTGGCACCTGGAGCGGGGGCTGCGGTCGCTGCCGCTGGTCGAGCGGGTGCGGCCGAGCTGACTACGGTGGGCCGGTGACCGTAGCCGCGCCGCCGCCGCACCCGTCGGGCGCCCGGCCGCCGGCGATCCCGCCGGACCTGGTGCCCCGGCACGTCGCGCTGGTGATGGACGGCAACGGCCGGTGGGCCAACTCCCGCGGCCTGCCCCGGACCAAGGGCCACGAGGCCGGCGAGGCAGCGCTGCTGGACGTCATCCACGGCGCGATCGAGCTCGGCGTCGGGACCCTCTCGGCGTACGCGTTCTCGACCGAGAACTGGCGGCGGTCCCCGGACGAGGTCCGCTTCCTGATGGGCTTCAACCGGGCCGTGATCCGCCGGCGCCGGGACGAGCTGAACGCACTCGGCGTCCGGATCCGGTGGGCGGGACGGCGGCCCCGGCTCTGGCGGTCGGTGATCTCCGAGCTGGAGGACGCCGAGCGGATGACCGTCGGCAACAAGGTCATCACGCTGCAGTTCTGCGTGAACTACGGCGGCCGGGCCGAGATCGCCGACGCCGCCCGGGCCATCGCCCGGGAGGTCGCCGCCGGGCGGATCAACCCGGAGAAGGTCGACGAGAAGATGATCGCCCGCCACCTCGACGAGCCCGACCTGCCGGACGTGGACCTGTTCATCCGGTCCTCGGGGGAGCAGCGGACGTCGAACTTCCTGCTCTGGCAGTCGGCGTACGCGGAGCTGGTCTTCCTCGACACGCTCTTCCCCGACTTCGACCGCCGCGACCTGTGGAAGGCCTGCGAGGTGTACGCGTCCCGGGACCGCCGCTACGGCGGCGCCTTGGACATCCCGAAGGCTTAGGCCTCGGCGCGCACCGGCGCCGGGCGCAGGACGAGCGCGGTGACGACCAGCGCCGCCACCGCCAGCCCGGCCGCCACCGCGAACGCCACCCGGAACCCGCCGGCCAGCGCCGCCGCCCCGGTCCCGAGGGCGTCCGCCCGCGCCGCCGCGACCGCGGCCAGCACCGAGATGCCGAGCGCGCCGCCGACCTGCTGGGACGTGTTGGCCAGCCCGGACGCGAGCCCGGCGTCGGCCTCGGTCGCGTCCGACATCGCCAGCGCGGTGATCGTCGGCAGCGCCAGGCCGGCGCCGGCACCGAGCAGCAGCAGGGCCGGCAGCAGGTCCACCGCGTACCGGGCGTCGACGGGCAGCCGGGCCAGCACCGCCATCCCGGCCGCGAGCAGCGCCAGCCCGGTCAGCAGCACCGGCCGGGACCCGTACCGCCGGGCCAGCCGCCCGGCCGGGCCGAGGGAGAGGATCCCGATGCCGACCGCGACCGGGACGACGGCGAAGCCGGTCCGGGCCGGCCCGTACCCGAGGACCTGCTGCAGGTAGAGCGCGGACAGGAACTGGAAGCCGAGCGCGGCCGCGACCATGAGCACCTGCGCGCCGTTCGCGCCGGAGACGGCCCGGGACCGGAAGATCCGCAGCGGCAGCAGCGGCCGGGCCACCCGGGCCTGCCGCAGCACGAACCCGGCCAGCAGCAGCACGGCGAGCGCGGCCGAGCCGAGCGTCCGGGCCGACGTCCAGCCCTGGCCCGGTGCCTGCACGATCGTGGTGACGCCGAGCATCAGCCCGGCCGTCACCAGCCCGGCGCCTGGCACGTCGGCACCGGCGGCGAGCCCGAGACCGCGGTCGCGCGGCAGCACCCGGGCCGCGGCCGCGAGCGCGACCACCCCGATCGGCGCGTTGATCAGGAAGACCCAGCGCCAGTCCAGCGCCTCGGTGATCACACCGCCGGTGACCAGCCCGATCGAGGCCCCGGCGGCGCCGACGAACGTCACCACGCCGATGGCCCGGGCCCGCTCGGCCGCCGCCGGGAACAGCGTCACGACCATCCCGAGCACCACCGCGGACGCGGCCGCGCCACCGGCACCCTGCACGAACCGGGCCACCACCAGCAGCGCCGGGTTCATCGAGAACCCGCAGGCGATCGAGGCCGCGGTGAAGACGGCCAGCCCGGCCAGGAACGTCCGCCGCCGGCCGAGCAGGTCACCGAGCCGTCCGGCCAGCAGGAGCAGGCCGCCGAACGCGACCAGGTAGCCGTTGACGACCCAGGCCAGGCCGGAGGCGGAGAAGCCGAGGTCGGCCTGGATCGAGGGCAGCGCCACCGTCACGATGGTGCCGTCCAAGATGATCATGAGCATGCCGGTGCAGAGCACGGCCAGTGCCGCCCGACGCGAAGATCCGGTCATAGAACTGACCGTAGCAGATAGTTCCGTACGGGACTATCTACTTCATGACTACCTACGACGGCGGGGCGGGCGGGCGGGGGCGACCGGGCGCGCCAGCCGGTTGCTGACCAGCGCGCTCATGCAGCGGACGAAGACCTCGCGGTCCTTGTCGGGCAGCCCGGACAGGATGTCGGTGTTGGCGTCGTCGACGACCTTCTGGCCACGGGCGAGCAGTTCCTCGCCGGTCGGCGTGACCGCCACGATCCGGGCGCGCCGGTCGGTCGTCGACGGGCGGCGCTCGGCCAGCCCGGACCGTTCCAGCTCGTCCATCGTCACGACCATCGTGGTCTTGTCCAGGCCGGCCAGCTCGCCCAGCCGGGACTGGGTCAGCTGCTGGCCCAGCGCCTTGCCCAGCACGCAGATCACCCGCGGCGTGGTGCCGAGCTCGGCCAGCTTCGCGGTCAGCTCGGTGTCCACGGCGTGCCCGGCGGAGTTGAAGAGCAGTCCCAGGTCCGGAGTGGTCATGCCGTCGAGAATACTCCCGTCACGGAACAGTTCCGGAGCGGAACGTCTAGTGCAGTCCCGCCGTGGCGCGCAGCAGCGCGGCCAGGTCCGGGCACGGCCGTCAGCCGACGAGGCGCTGGACCAGCACGTACGCAACCAGGGCCAGCACCAGCAGCCGGGTGAACCGCCCGGTCGCCTCCAGCTTCGGCCAGGCCAGGTACGTGAGCCAGATCAGCAGCAGCGCCAGCACCACCAACAGCGCCGCGGCGGCCGCCACCGGTAGGAACAGCCCGCCCAGCAGCAGCACCAGGACCAGCACGAACGGCAGCCAGCGGGGCCGGGTCGCGGCCCAGGTCAGCGGGGCGACGCTGCGGCGCTCGACCGCGCGGCGGAGCGGTGACGGCACGCGCGCCCACCCCTTTCGGTACGGTTTGGCAGCGGGCCCGGCCGGGTCCGCTGTCGATCCTCCCAGGCCGGGCCTGGGCGAGCAGCCGGGGGTGCGGACGCGTGCTGGTGGTGTCCCGATTCACCGTCCCCGTGGCCGGGGGCGCCCGGTTCGCCGAGCTCGCCCACGACGCGCTGGCGGCGCTCGCGGCCCGGCCCGGGTTCCGCCGCGGCCACGCCGGCCGATCCGTCGACGATCCGGCCGAGTGGGTGCTGGTCAGCGAGTGGGACGGGGTCGGGGCCTACCGCCGGGCGCTGGGGACGTACGAGGTCAAGCTCGCCGCCACCCCGCTGCTGGCGCAGGCCCGGGACGAGGCCGGCGCGTTCGAGGAGCTGATCACCGCCGACGGCGCGGGGGTGAGCGCGACCGCGCTCAGCGACCGGGCCGTGGACGCGGATTCCGCCGGTCCGGGCGGGATCCGAGGGACCGGCGGCCACGTCCGACCCGCCGACGAGCACCGAGACGACGCCCGACTTCTGGGGGACCGATGAGCACACCGTCCGACGGCACGCCGCGCGAGGAGGGCCGGGCCCCCTGGTCCGACCGGCCGCCGGCCGACGGGTGGGAGCAGCAGCCGGGCGGGTCGCAGCCGGGCGCCAGCCACGCCGGCCGCCCCCCGGCCCCTTGGCAGCCCGACCAACCCACCCAGGCCGCCACCCCCTGGCAGCCCGACGACCAGCCGCCGCAAACCGGCGCGCCGTGGCAATCGAGTCACCAGTCCGGGCAGCAGCCGGCCGCGCCGTGGCAGTCCGGTGAGCAGTCCGGACAGTCGGCGCAGTGGCAGGCCGGGGAGCAGTCCGGACAGGGTGCGTCCTGGCAGGGCGACGGCCAGCCGTACGGACAGCCGTACGGACAGCCGTACGGACAGCCGTACGCGCAGGCCGGCGACACGCAGCAGTTCGGCGCCCCCGGCCAGTACGCACCCCCGCAGTACGGCCAGCCGCCCGGCCGCCCCGGCGACCCCGGTCCGAGCGGTCTCGGCGGCCCGAGCGGCCCGGGCGGTCCCGGCGGCCCGGGCGGCCCGCCGCAGTACGGCCAGCCGTACTACCCCACTCCGTACGGGCAGCCGCAGAAGAAGTCCCGCCGCCCGATCGTGCTCGCGATCGCCGGCGTCGTCGCGGTGATCGTGGTCGCGGCGATCGTGCTCGGCGCGACGATCGGCGGCGGCAACCCGCGCGACACCGCGGACGAGTTCATGGCCGCGCTCAAGGCCAAGGACGTGAGCAAGGCGCACAGCCTGCTGTGCAAGGACGGCAAGGACAAGGAGTCCGAGAGCGCGCTGCGCGACGATTTCGACCTGTCCGACCGGACGATCACCAGCTACACCCTCGGCACCGAGACCAAGCGCAAGCGCGAGGGCAAGGACGAGACCCTCATCCCGGTCGCGGTCAGCTACGACCAGGGCGAGGCGGTCAACCTGAGCCTCGGGATCTGGAACGAGGGCGGCCAGAAGGTCTGCAGCCTGAATGAGACGGCCGGCAGCTAGGGACGGGGCGGCCGGCAGCTGGATGCCCGGTGGGGGTCCCGCGCCTGCCCGGGTAACCTCGGCGTTCTCACCGACCGCCAGCCGGAGGAGCAGGACCCGTGCCAGCCGACCGTATCGACACCATCGTCAGCCTCGCCAAGCGCCGGGGCTTCGTCTACCCGTCCAGCGAGATCTACGGCGGGCAGCGCGCGGCGTGGGACTACGGTCCGCTCGGCGTCGAGCTCAAGGAGAACATCAAGCGCCAGTGGTGGCGCTTCATGGTCCAGAGCCGGGACGACATCGTCGGCCTCGACTCCTCGATCATCCTGGCCCGCGAGGTCTGGGAGGCCTCCGGCCACGTGCAGGAGTTCGTCGACCCGCTGACCGAATGCCAGTCCTGCCACAAGCGTTACCGGGCCGACCACCTCATCGAGGCGTACGAGGAGAAGCACGACGGCAAGGCCCCGGAGAACGGGCTGAAGGACATCGTCTGCCCCCACTGCGGCACCCGCGGCGCGTTCACCGAGCCGAAGATGTTCAACGGCCTGCTCTCCACGCACCTCGGCGTGACCCAGGACGAGTCCGGCCTGGCCTACCTGCGCCCGGAGACGGCCCAGGGCATCTTCATCAACTTCCTCAACGTGCTGCAGTCGAGCCGGCGCAAGCCGCCGTTCGGCATCGCGCAGCAGGGCAAGTCGTTCCGCAACGAGATCACCCCGGGCAACTTCATCTTCCGGACCCGCGAGTTCGAGCAGATGGAGATGGAGTTCTTCGTCGAGCCCGGCACCGACGAGCAGTGGCACGACTACTGGATCGCCGAGCGCACCCGCTGGTACACCGAGCTCGGCATCGACGCCGACAACCTCCGGCTGTACGAGCACCCCAAGGAGAAGCTGTCCCACTACTCGAAGCGCACCGTCGACATCGAGTACCGGTTCCGCTTCACCGGCTCCGAGTGGGGTGAGCTGGAGGGCATCGCCAACCGCACCGACTTCGACCTGACCACGCACTCCAAGCACTCCGGCGCCGACCTGTCGTACTTCGACCAGGACAAGGGCGAGCGCTGGGTGCCGTACGTGATCGAGCCGGCAGCGGGCGTGGGCCGGCCGATGATGGCGTTCCTCATCGACGCGTACAACGAGGACGAGGCGCCCAACGCCAAGGGCAAGCTGGAGAAGCGGACCGTGCTGCGGCTGGACCGCCGGCTGGCCCCGGTGAAGGCCGCGGTGCTGCCGCTGTCCCGCAACGCCGACCTGTCCCCGAAGGCCCGCGACCTGGCCAAGGAGCTGCGGCTGAGCTGGAACGTCGACTTCGACGACGCCGGCGCGATCGGCCGCCGCTACCGCCGCCAGGACGAGATCGGGACGCCGTTCTGCCTGACCGTCGACTTCGACACGCTCACCGACGACGCGGTGACGATCCGGGACCGGGACACGATGGCGCAGGAACGCGTCGCGCTCGACCGCGTCCGGTCCTACCTGGCCGAACGCCTCCCCGGCTGCTGAGCCGAGCGGGCCCGGCCGAGTTCGCGGCTGGGCCCGACTCGGCTCAGGCCCGCGGCGCGCTCGGTCCGGCGCTCCCGGCTCAGGCCGGTCCGGCGGCCCGACCGGCTCAGGCCGGTCCGGCGGCCCGGAACGGGCGAACAGCTCAGGTGCCGGCCCGGCGGGCGAGGATGCGCCCGTAGATCGCGCGCGGGATCCGGACCGCGTGCATCGTCTTGGTCGCCATCAGCGCGTCGTACTCCGCTGCCTTGGCCTTCCACTCCATGACCTGCGGGTTGAGCGTGGCTCGGGCGGCGTGCGCGGTCAGCGCCGCGACCTCGACCCGCAAGGCCGCCACCTCCGACGTGCGCCGGGTGAGCTCCAGGCGCAGCGCCTCGTACGTCAGAGCGGAGCCGTCCTGGACGACGCCGCCCTCGACCGGCTGCAGATCTGCCGGCATCAGGCCTCCTCGGCAGCAGTGGAGGTGGTGATCCCCCGTGCACAGTTGATTCGCCCTTCTTACACGGTCACGGCACCGCTGTCGTTGCCCGGACGGTCACGGACTGTTAAGAATGCCGCCCGATAAGGTCGGGTCATGATCGTCCTGGATGACGTCGGGGTCGTCGACGTGGTGGCCGGGCGGACGCTGCCGCACCGGCAGGTGGTGCTCGACGGGAACCGGATCACCGAGGTCAGAGCCGCGGGCGCGACCGTCGGCGCGGAGGCCGAGCGGCCCGACGTCCGGGGTCTGACCGTCCTGCCCGGCCTCATCGACTGCCACGTGCACGTGAAGGCCTGGCACGCGGATCTGGCCACGGTGCCGCGCCGGCCCGCGTCGTACACGGCCCTGAAGGCGGCCGGGCTCCTGGACGCCATGCTGCGCCGCGGCTTCACCACCGTCCGGGACGCCGGCGGCGCCGACGCGGGCCTGGCCGCCGCGGTCGCCGACGGCACGATCCCCGGCCCGCGGCTGCTCTTCTGCGGGCACGCGATCAGCCAGACCGGCGGCCACGGCGACGCCCGGACGGCCGGGGAGGTCTGCCACGCCGGCGGTGGCGAGGGCCTGACCCGGATCGCCGACGGGGTGACCGAAGTCCGGGTCGCCGCCCGCGACGAGCTGCGCAAGGGCGCGCACTTCCTCAAGGTGATGGTCTCCGGCGGCATCAGCTCGCCGACGGACCGGCTGGACTCGCTGCAGTACTCGACCGAGGAGCTCGCCGCGTTCGTCGAGGAGGCCACGAACGCGGGCCGGTACGTCACCGGGCACGCGTACACGGCCGCCAGCGTGACCCGGGCGGCCCGGGCCGGCTTCCGCTGCGTCGAGCACGCCAACCTGATCGACGCGGCAACGGCCCGGCTGATGGCCGAGAAGGAGATTTTCCTGGTCGGCACGCTGGCCACGTACGAGGCCCTGGCCGGACGCGGGCGCGAGGAGGGCATGCCGGGCGACCAGCTGGACAAGCTCCAGCGGGTCCGCGACGCCGGCCTGCGCTCGATCGAGCTGGCCTCCGACGCCGGCGTCCGGCTGGTCTACGGCACCGACCTGCTCGGCGCGATGCACGACGAGCAGCTGTCCGAGTTCACCCTGCGGGTCCAGGCCCAGCCGGCCGCCGAGGTGCTGCAGGCGGCGACCGTGAACGCCGCCGCGTTACTGGATCAACCCGACCTGGGAAGGATCGAACGGGGAGCGATCGCGGACCTGCTCCTCCTCGACGCCGACCCGCTGCCCGACATCACCGTGCTGACCAGGCCGGACCGGCACCTGCGCGCGGTCGTGCAGGGCGGCCGCACGGTGGTCGGCAGCCTTGACCCGGCGTCCCGATAGGCTTCAGAGAGGGACCGCACCGGAGGAGTTCATCGTGCCCAAGTTCGTCTACGACTTTGCCGAGGGAAACAAGGATCTCAAGGATCTGCTGGGTGGCAAGGGTGCCAACCTGGCCGAGATGACCAACCTCGGTCTCCCGGTCCCGCCCGGGTTCACGATCACGACCGAGGCCTGCGTCGAGTACCTCGATGACGGCTGGCCCGCGGGCCTGGACGAGGAGATCGCCGATCACGTCGCTCGGCTGGAGGCGGCGATGGGACGGCGCTTCGGCGATCCCGCCGACCCTCTGCTGCTGAGCGTGCGCTCGGGGGCGAAGTTCTCGATGCCGGGGATGATGGACACGATCCTGAACCTCGGGCTGAACGAGGAGAGCGTCGACGGCTTGGCCGAGGTCACCGGCCACCAGGAGTTCGCCGCCGACTGCTATCGACGGCTGCAGGAGATGTACGAGTCGACCGTCGGCGACGATCTGCCCGAGGATCCCGCCGACCAGCTCCGTGCCGCGATCGAGGCCGTCTTCGGCTCGTGGAACACGCCGCGGGCCGACGCCTACCGGCGGCGGGAGGGCATCCCCGACGATCTCGGCACGGCCGTGAGCGTCCAGGTCATGGTCTTCGGCAACCGGGACGACCGCTCGGGGACGGGCGTCGGCTTCACCCGGGACCCGGCGACCGGCGAGAGCGGGCTCTACGGCGACTTCCTGGTCAACGCCCAGGGCGAGGACGTCGTGGCCGGCATCCGCACGCCGCAGCCGCTGACCCGCGTCATGGCTGCCGGCAGCGGCTCCGACGGGC
>DASYKU010000158.1 GCA_035995165.1 Mycobacteriales bacterium | reverse complement strand
TGGGTCGCCAGAAATGGCGGTCCGTTCATTTCTCGGTCTCAGATCTGAGCTCGTTCTCTTGCGCGAAGCGCCTCATGGGCGGCGGCCGAACCGGCCGGTCAGGTTCGCTAGAGGCCGGGATGGTTCGGTCAGCGGCGTCGCTTGGCACTGTCCCGGTGCTCATCGATGAGTTGGCTGGTGACCTGCTCGACCGCTTGGCCAGACCCGATGCGGTCCGGTTCCGGTCGTATGCGACTCGCTTGACGCAGGGTGAGCCGGTTCGTGTCGAGGAGTCTGCCGCAGCGGAGGCCGTGCGTCCCTACAGCTGGGTGTTGGGCCGTCTCGGTGCGGACGGTGTCCGGTTGACGTCCGCGGGTTATCTGCCGCCGACGGTCGTGACCGAGGCGGTCAGCGCGCTGGGCTGGCATGACCGGTGGATCGGCGCCGCCAACCGCGAGTACCACACCACGCCTGTGCTGGAGTTGGCTCAGGGACGGGCCGGCACGCCGGCGCCGGCCAGGCCGCGCAAGGCCGCGGCCGCGTCGGTCATCGAGCCGCCGGCGCTACGCAGCAGGCAGTATCCGGCGTGGTAGCCGAGCCCGGCATACCCGAGCACGGTCTCGTTGTAGAAGGCCCGGTACGGGTCCCGCTCCACGCGGCCCTCCCAAGCGTCCGCCCAGAAGGCCCGGTTGGCCCCGCCGGCGGCCAGATACCGCTCGACCGCCTCGTCCCAGCGACCTTCGGACTGGGCGACCAGACCCAGGTTGATGTCGGTATGGAGAAGCTGGGGGTCCAGCTGCCGGGCCCGGTCGAAGGCGAGCGCGGCCGGCTCCGCCCGTCCCAGCTCCAGCATCGCCACGCCCGCCATGTTGTGCAGCGCCGCGTTGCCGGGCGCCCGCCGCAGGCCTTCCTCGTACGCGTCGAGCGCCCCGGCCCGGTCACCGACCGACCGCAGCACATGCCCGCGGAACAGCCAGACCACCGGCAGATCGGCACCGATCCGGAGCGCCTCGGCGGTCTGGTCGAGGGCGTCGCCGAAGTGGCCGAGGGTCCGCTCGATCAGTCCCCGGTACGCCACCAGCACCGGATCGGGGCCCCGCTCGCGCATCTGCTCCGCCATCAGGGCGAGATACCGGCCCGCCTTCGCATCCCGGGCTTCGACCGGGCGGCCGTGACCGACGTGGTTCATGACCACCGGCGCCGCGGCCACCTGGCCGCCGAGCTCCTCGATGGAGGCCGAGACGGACTCGTTGACCCTGCGCTGGTACCGGATCTCCGGCAGCCTCCGGAACACCTTCAGCTCGCGCCCGGTGTAGAAGCCGCCGGTGGAGAAAAAGTTGTAGCGCAGCAGCCGGCCGGCGAGCACCTGCGGCCCGGCGTCCTCGAGGAAACGGCGTAGCGGCTCGTGCTGCTCGGGCGGAAGTCGCTCGTCGGCGTCGAGGAACAGCACCCACGATCCCGACGCCCGCGCGAGGGCGGCGTTGCGGGCCGCGGAGAAGTCGCCGTCGAAGTCGACCTCCCCGTAGACGTCGGCCCGGGCCCGGGCCAGCTCCTGGGTGCCGTCGGTCGACCCGGTGTCGACGATGACGGTCTCGTCGACCAGACCGCGCACCGAGTCCAGGCATCCCTCGAGGAACGCGGTCTCGTCCTTGACGATCAGGCAGAGTGAGATGTTCACGGTCATCCCCTGTTCAGCGTCCGGTCCACGAATTCGGCGGTCGAGGCGGCGAGCCGGGTCCGGGCGCGACCCGAGCCGAACAAGTGGTCCGCCGCCGGTACGGCGACGACCTCCGCCCCGAGTGCGGCCAGGTCCGCGGCGGCGCGGCTGACCTTGACGTCGTCCTCGCCGTAGAGGAGCAGCCAGGGCACGCCGGCGGCCAGGAGCTCCTGACGGGGACGGAGCTCCTCCCGTTCGCGGAAGAACCGAGCCGGCAGGTGCGCCTCGCCGCCACGGATCGCCGTCATCCCGGCCGTGTCGAACCGGACGTCCTCGATGAGGTCGCTGGACATCAGTACGGCGGCGGCCGCGCCGAGCGGCCGGGCACTCAGCGCCGCGGGCACCCCGCCGATGCTGATCCCGGCGGTGACCAGCGGAACCGGACCGATCTGCCCCAGCGCCCAGGAGCCGACGGCCACCATGTCCTCGACCATCCCTCTGAAACTGGTCTGTTCGAAGGCCCCCGACGACTCCCCGGAACCGCGGAAGTCGAAGCGGACGACGGCGAGCCCGTGCGCCGCGAGCCGCGCCGCCCACTCGGCCAGCAGTCCGGCCGGTCCACTGCGGTCACCGGTAAGGCCGTGCGCGCATACCACCAGCGCGCGCGGCGTACCGGCGGGAAGGTCGGTCACGGTCAGGCACCAACCGCCCGGCACCTCGAGGACCTCCTCGGTGCGGCGGGTCATTCCCGGCCCTCGGGTCCGAGGACCCGGACTCCGCGCCGGGGGGCCGCGGCCTCGACCAGCAGCGGCAGCGTCGGATCGCCGGTGTGGTCGATCACGACGAGGTCGGCCCGCTCGTCGCGCTCCTGCAGCTCGTCGAGCAGCCGGTCGCGGTCGGCGTCGGTCCGCACGTGCGCGAGGTCGGCGGGCACCGCGGCCGGGACGATCGCGGCCGGGACGATCGCTGCCAGGACGAGGACCCACCGGGCCCCGGCCGCCCCGGCCGGGAGCTGCGGTGGCGGCGCGGATCCGGCCGGCTCCGGCCCGCCGAGCGTGCGGATGTCGGCGGTGTGGCCGACGTTGCCGCCGGCGGCGAGGCCCAGCCGTATCGCGTCGCCGGTGAGGTTGCGGTTGACCCCGGCCCACGCCGCCGGCGCTCCCACCGGCGGCCCCACGGTGACCACGTCGTTGCCGGCCAGCAGCGCCCGAAGGTGGGCGGCGAGCCAGTCCGGGGTCGCCACCCCGCCCGGTGGTAGCCGAAGCACGATATCCGCGTCGTCGATGCGGTGTCCGGGCGGGATGATCTCGACCGTGTGGCGGCCGAAACGGCCATTCGCCAGCTGCCGGACCGGTGTCTCGCCGGTCGCCAGGACGGCCACCCGGACCGGGTCGCCCAGCCCGATCCGTACCCGCCGGACCAGACCGGCCACGGTCTGGTCCAGCGTGTAGCGGGTCGAGTTCCAGGCGGTCATGCCGGCGATGAGCCGGAGCGGCTCCACCCCGCGCGACCGGTCGGCGGCGTCCCGGGACTCGTCCGCGACGAGTCCGGCCGCCTCCGCACGGGCCGCCCGTTCGGCCCGGTCCGCCCACAGGTAGACCGACAGCGCCGCGTCGGGCGCGACGTGATGCATCGAGCGGCCCTCCAGGACCAGGCCGCCGCCCCGCAGCCGCCGGAGCTCGTCGGCGACCGCCCGCCGTACGGCCGGGTCCTGGGCCAGCCGGCTCGCTCGGGTGCCGAGATCGGGTCGCCGCAGGTCGGGTTCCGCGTAGCAGTGACGTCCGACGGTGACCACCGGGTCGGCGATGCCGTCGGCCGCCGTGCGGAAGTCGACGGCGACTTCGTCCTGCTCCCCGCCGGCCGCCGCCAGGGCGCGGTAGAGCAGCCCGGCCGAGACCCAGCGCCAGCCCAACGCGCCCGCGAGCGACCGGGCGACCGCCGTCTTGCCCACCCCGCTGGGACCGTCGAGCGTCACCACGTCCGCCCGGGCGGAGCCGGCGGGCACCGCAGCTGTCCGAGCTGGCGGTCGCAGCAGCCCGAGGATCTCCTGCGCCGACGCGGCCGGCGGGCACTCCCCGTCGACCCGGTGGTGGGGCCACGTCGCCATCACGCGCGGGAAGGCAGCGGCCGCCGAGCGCAGGAAGTCCTCGCGGCTGCCGAGTCCGCCTCCGCCGCGGGCCGCGACCCGGGCCCGGGCGACGTCGAACGGGACGTCGACCCAGACGGACAGGTCCGGAACGGGCAACACGTCGAGCAGGTCTCGCCACTCCGCGAGGTCGGTGCCGAAGTGGGACTGGTTCACCACGTGGTCCGGCCACCAGCGGTCGGCGACGACGAGTGCGCCGGCCGCCCGGGCCTGCGCTATCCGCTCCGCCTCGATCGCGATCCGGAGGCTGAAGTAGCCGGCCAGCCAGCTCTCCCGCTCCGGCCACTCGGCTTCGCGCGGGGCGGCCAGCCGGGTCACGCCGCGAACGAGGTCGGGATCTCCCCGCAGCGGCGCGACGACGACGACCGCGGGCCACCGGGCCGAGTCGGCGGCGCTGTCCCGCAGGGCGCGGATGAGCGTCGACTTCCCCGCTCCGTCCATCCCGCTGACCGTCAGGAACGTGCCGGCGCTCATCGCTGGCCCTCGCGGAGCAGTCGGGGGACAAGCACGGACACGGCCGCCCGGTCGAACTCCGACCGGAGCAGCGGATCGGCGCCGGACACCAACACCGACGGTCCGGTGACCGACGCTGGCGTGCCGGGCGGAGCGACGGCGACGTCCCAGGGCCGGTGCTCCAGGTCGACGGTCAGCGCGTGGACCAAGGCGGCGGGCACGGACAGGCCGCCGACGAGGTGGGGCTCGGCCCCGACCGCGGTCCAGAACTCGTTCTCTTCTGGTGCCAGCGGCTCGGTCGGCGTGAGCAGCGCCGGCGCGCCGTCCAGCGACGGCCGCAGCGCCACCGGATCCGGCGGCGCGATTGCGACTCTGAGCCCGGCGCCGGCTGGGCGGTCACCGGCCGGGAGGAAGGCCGCCGACAGGCCCCGCGCGGTCCAGTGCACCGGACGGTCCGGCACGAGGTCGCCGGCCGCCGCCGCGACCGCCCGGACCAGCGCGGACGCCTCCGGGTGGCCTCCGGTCGCGGTGTTTTCCCCGTGCCCGGGCAGGTCGAAGCGGAACGCCGTCAGCCCGACCGCGGCGCAGCCTTCGGCCAGGGCTCGCAGCAGGTAGTTGTTGCCGGTGCGGTTCTCCCCGATGCCGTGCACGATGACGACGGACCCGGCCGGCTCGGCGACCGGCTCGGTCATCCAGGCCACCTGGCCGCCGAGGTCGAGCCGGCGGGGTCGCGGCGCGGGGGTCACGCCGCCTCCCGGATCCACCAGGCTCGGTCCACCCGCCACCCGGCTTTCTGTAGCCCGGCGAGCAGGCCGGTGGTGTCACCGCCGCCGCTCAGCGCAACCTCGCTCTCCATGTCCGGGACGCCGCGGGCCGCCAGTCGCCGACTCAGCTCGGCGGTCAGCGCCTGGGAGCAGCCCCGGCCGCGGGCTTCCGGCAGCACGAAGACGTCGATGACGTGGGCCGACTCGGCCGGCGAGTAGCGATCGAGACCGATCAGCGCGTACGCGTGTCCGACCGGTCGGCCGTCCAGCTCCGCCACCACGCACTCGACGTCGGGACTGCCGGGTGCTGGCCAGCGCTTGCCCACCCACTCCCCGACGTCGACCGCGGCGGCACGCCCGAACAGGCCGCGCCGCACCGCGATGGCCAGGCAGTCGACCACGAAGTTGGCGTCGTCGGGGCCGGCCGCTCGCAGGCTCCAGTCGCCGCGCCGCGCCGCGGCGTCGGCGGCTCGGCGGACCGTCAGCACCTCCTCGCGGAAACCGCTGCTACGGACCGCGTCGCGCAGGGCCGCCGTCGACGGCCCGGCCGGGAGCTCGACCCGGACATCGAGGTCGGTCGGCAACCGGGCGAGCAGCTCGGCCACGGCATCGGCGGCGGACGGGTCCACGCACAGCCCTTCCAGCCGGCGGTCGGCCTGGTCCGTGACCGGGTGCCGGCAGTCGACGAGCCGCGCCGCGGCCACGGCCAGGCCGGCCCGCCGCACGCCGAGGGTGTCCTCGGCGCCGCCGTCCCCGACTACGGTCGCGGCCAGCGCGGCCACCCGCCCGGTTGGCGCGGCACCCGCGGCGTCGGCCAGCTGACGGGTCAGCGTGTCCTGCCACCAGCGCAACTCCACCGGAGTGAGGGGACCGCCGGGATCCAGTGTGTGCGGTGGTGCGAACACCTCGTCGACGACCTCCTCCTCGGCTATCGGCAGCACCCGGGACCGGTAACCCTCGAGACCCGCGGCGGCCGCCCCGCCCGCTCCGCGCAGCGGGCGCCCGTCCCGCCTGGGCGGGTACGCGTACAGCGGGAGGCCGAGCCCGTACCAGGTGGCGGCGGGCATCCGTTCGACGACCTCAAGGGTGGCGACCGGCCGGCGTCGTATCGCCCACCGGGAGAGCCGCTCGGTCCGGGTCAGCAGCCGTTGCCGCCAGCCAGGCCCGGCCGGCCCGGTCGCGGGGGCGAGCCGGCGGAGGTGCTCGGCCGGCTCGGCCAGCCCGGTCTCCGCCGCCAGCGCGGCGAGCGCGCGAACGCCGCGCTGGAGACCGTGCCGGCGTATCGCCCGGCCGACCTCGTCCCAGCCGATCCCCACGTCCCGCAGCACAAGGAAGTCCAGGAGGTCGCGTCCGATGGCCCGGTCGCGCTCCATCCACTCCACCGCGAGGACGACCGCCAGCTGGGTCGGGCCGAAGCCGGCCACGTCCGCGTCGCGGATCCGCACCCGTCCGCTGCCGGCCCAGGCGGCGGCCGGCAGCACGACGCAGCGACAGCGGTCGACCGCCGGACCGCCGACGGTCAGGTCGAGGTAGACCGGGTGGTCCAGGTCCGGGCGCAGCTTGTTCAGCGCGGCCGCCGCCCAGGTCCCGCCGACCCCCGGTTCACGCCGGGTCGTCACCGGCCGGGCCGGGAACCACCCGGCCGGAGCCAGCGCGTCGAAGGCCGTCGCCAGGTCCGGCGGCCGGCGCAGCACCAGGTCGACGTCGTTGGCCTCGCGCGGCCATCCCGGCGGGTAGAACCGCCCGATCGCCGGGCCGCGCAGCACGGCGTGCTCGACCCCGGCCGACGCGAGTCGGCCGGCGACGTCCGCCAGCTCGTCGGCCAGCACGGCCGCCCGGTGCCGCTGGCGCCGGCTCTCGGTGCCGTCACCGGGCCGCAGCCGGAGGTAGGAACCCGTCACCTTGTGCCGGCGGAGCTGGGCGGGGTCGGCCGCGGGCAGCTCCACCTCGTCGGCCAGCGCCCGCCAGTGGTCGGCCGGGGCGTCGGGCTGCGGCCACCGGCGCAGCGCGCGGGTGAGAGCCGACAGCAGCTCCCGGTCGGAGACGGCGGAGGTCATTCCGGAAACGGGGGATAGTCGTGGTCGGCGGCGAAGAAGGGACGAAGGGCGGCCGGCGGGAACGTCGCCCCGCGGTGCAGGTGGGTGTCGGTGAACCTCTGGGCCGCGTCGAGCGCGGCCGCCGCGACCTCAATCGGCATGCTGCCGCCGCGGAGGCCGGTCGCGAGCTCGTCCAGGTCGATCAGCCGGTACGTCGGACCCATGTCTTCGACGACCACGTCGATCCAGCGGTCCTCGACCCGGACGACCCGGCGCCCGTCGGCCGTCCCGTACGAGAAGGAGACCACGTCGACGTACCACTCCCTGCTCCAGCCGAAGGGCTCGTACACCAGCTGCACACCCTCGTCGAGCAACCAGAAGTAGCGCCGCCGGCCGGCGTTGCGGTGGTAGTCCTCGTCCCGCATGAGCAGGCGCCCCACCTGCACCGCCGGCCGGGCCCGGCCGGCGTGGATCCGGTGCTCGACGAGCACGTCGGTGACGACCGGGGCCGGCCGGTCCGGCGGGGCGGTCACGACGGGACCCCAAGATAGCGCCCGACGATCGTCGCGGCCCCGGGCCGGAGCGGGATCTCGCAGGACAGCAGCCGTTCGTGCCGAAGCCAGTGCAGTCGGGGGGCGTCCGGCCGCCCCTCGTACACCGGAGGCCAGGTGGTGAACGGGGTGAAGTCGTCGAGCACGACCAGCCCGCCCGGACGGAGCCAGTCGGCCACCTCGATTGGGGGCCGGTCGCCTTTGCCCTGGCCCCCGCCGTCGAGGACCAGCAGGTCGAAGGGCCCGTACGCCGAGAGCTCGGCCCAGTCGCCGGACAGGATCCGGACGGGCGGGCCGTCGGCCGGGCGGCCGTCGAAGACAGCCCGGGCCGCGGCCGCCCGCTGCCCGTCGTGGTCGATGCTGACCAGATGCGCCCCCGGCGTCGCCCCCGCCGTCAACCAGGCCAGCCCGACGCCGCAGCCGGTGCCGGTCTCGCCGATCCGTCCGTGCCCCACCCCGGCCGCCAGCAGGGCGAGCAGCCGGCCCTGTTCCGGAAGGCACGACTCCCCGAACCCGGCGGCGGCGGCCGCCTCCGCCGCCGTCCGGACGAGCGGGGGGAGATCCGGGCAGGTGAGGTGGGCCTGGGTGCCGCCGAGGGACATGCCCGCGATCTTCTCGATGCCACAGCACCGCGTCAAAGGGATCCAGCGGCGGATGAACCATGCAGCCTTGACACCTCACGAGGGCAGTATAGGTTCGAGTGGGCCAAAAACATCAAGAAGTGCTTGGTGGGTATATGTCTTACCAGCAAACTCTTGTTTCGCCGCGCCTGGGCGAAGACGTACCTTTCGGGCTGGAAGCGGCGTTTGGAGAAGATCCGGCGATGCAGGATGCCGGTCCCGGAGCGGCGCCCTGGACCAGGCTGCTGCCAGTCTCCGTGAACGACACGTACGGCGACCCCTTCATCCGGGAGCAGGTGGACAACACCGTCGACAAGCTCCTCGCGCTGCGGGACCACCGGGCCCCGATCGCGATCTTCACGAAGGCCGGCTACGACGTCGACGTCCTCGCCCGGCTCGCCGCCGTGACGCACCACCCGCGGGTGATCGTCTTCTACTCGCTGACGGGCCTGGACGAGGGTGGCATCGACTTCCCGGAACGGCTCCGCATGATCGCCGCCCTCCGCGAGCTCTTCCCGAACACCTTCGTCTTCACCCGGCCGATCATTCGCCGGCGCAACGACGACCCGGCGACGCTGACCAAGCTCGCCCAGGCCGCCGCCGACCTCACCGGTCAGCTCGTCCTGGGCGGTCTGCACGACGCGAAGAAGCGCAAGCAGTTGGACCTGTCGGTGGAGCACTTCCTGATCGAGGCCTGCGAGCGGCTCGGCGTGCGGACGTTCTTCAAGACGGCCTGCGCCGGCGCCTGGACCTCCGGCCGGCCGTGCTGGGTGCACGACCTGGGCGAGCCCCACGACCTGGACACGCTGACGGGTGTCGGCTACCGGGCGACCGTGGACGGCCTCCTGGTCCGGCTGCCGGAGGGCACCACCGGCGACATCAACTTCGTCCGGATGGTGTCCGGCGCCGACGTCTATGTTGAGCGTCTGCTCAGCAACTACAACCTGCTCACCATGCCGACCGGCCGGCGGAAGCTCGAGGCGACCTCGTCCTGGTTCGCCTGGTCGGAAAACATCGACACCTGCCTGGACTGCAACTACTGCATCATCAAGCAGATCGAGTATCTGAAGAAGATGCGGGTCCGGATCGGCGTGCACCCCACCCGGATACCGGAGATCGTGACGGCCAACGAGGTCTCGGACCAGATCGCCACGATGCGCCGGACCAAGCTGCCGACGGACGCGGAGCAGTGCCATCAGTACGGCGATGTGCGGGCCCAGAAGCCCTGCCGGATCGGGCTGTACGCGCGCCCAGAAGCGGCCGCCGAGTCGGCCAGCCGCGCGGACCCGAAGGGAGGTGAGCCCGGATGAAGGACGTCGCTACGGTGATCTCGGAGAAGGTCAAGAAGGACAAGGAAGAGAAGTAGGCCGCGAGGGTCGCCGGCCGTCCGGCCGAGCCGGGCGCCGGCGACTCGCCGGCATCCGGTCCCGGAGGAGGTGCCTGCGACGTCCCCGTCCGTCGTGTACGCCGCGGGACTCACCAAGCGCTTCGGTGACCTGGTCGCCGTCGACCGCCTCGACCTCGAGCTGGCCGGCGGCGAGGCCGTCGCGATCATCGGACCCAACGGCGCGGGCAAGACGACGTCGCTGCGGACGATCGCCCTGTTGACCAGGCCCACGTCCGGCCGGTTGACGGTCGCCGGTATGGATGCTCGGACCCACGGCACGGCGATCCGTCACCTCGTCGGTGTGGTGCCGCAGCACAACGCCCTCGACCGGGAGCTCTGCGTCCGGGACAACCTCGTCCTGTACGGACGGTTCTTCGGGTTGTCCCGGCGCGCATCCGAGCAGCGGGCGGAGGAACTGCTCGACCTCATGGATCTCCGGCACCGCGCCCCGGACCGGGTCACGGTGCTCTCCGGGGGGCAGGCGCGGCGGCTTGCGTTGGGTCGCGCCCTGATGACGCGGCCCGAGCTGCTGATCCTGGACGAACCCACCACGGGGCTGGACCCTTTTGCCCGGCAGGCGATCTGGCGGCGGGTGCGGGGTCTCGTGGCCGAGGGCGCCACGGTCCTGATCACCTCGCACGACATGGCGGAGGTCGAGCGGCTCTGTGACCGGGTGCTCTTCCTGAGCGGGGGTCGCGTGGTCGACGAGGGCACGCCGGCCGGCCTGGTCGAGCGGCACTGTGCCCGCAGTGTGCTCACCGCCCGCCTGCGACTGAACGGGCCACGGCCGGCGCCGGCCGAGCTCGCCGGGCTCGGGGAGTTCGCCGTCCTCGAGGGCGACCGGGTGATCGTCCACACCGCGAACGCGGAGCCCGCGTCGGCCGCGGTTCGGGACAGGCTGGACCCGGCCGCGATCGAGGTCCGCCGGAGCACGCTGGAGGACGCGTACCGCCGGCTGGCCCTGAGCACCAGCGGTGGCCGGTGACGACCCGGGCCTGGTGGCTGGTGGAGGCGCAACTGCGGCGTTACAAGCACACCTGGCGCTCGACCGCGGCCTCGACCATGGTGCTGCCGCTCCTCCTGCTGCTGGTGCCCGGTCTCGGTGTCGGGCGGTTGGTCGACGCGTCCCACTCACTCGGATCGCTGCGCTACCTGAACTTCATCGCTCCGGCGGTCGTCGCCGGCGTGGCCATGCAGGTGGCGCTGGCCGAGGCGACCATGCCCGTGTTCGCGGGGATCCGGATCACCCGCACTACCCAGGCCACCCTGGCCACGCCGATCACCCCCGGCGACCTCGTGGACGGCTACCTGTCCTGGATCTTGCTGCGGACCCTCTCGACGTGCGCCGTGCTGGTGGTCGTCGCGCAGGCGCTCCGCGCGGTGCCGCTGAGCGCCTGCGTCCCGTTGCTCGCCGTCGCGGCGCTGACCGCCTTGGCCCACGCCCCGCTGCTGCTGGCCTTCACGGTCCGGCAGCAGGACGGCTACACGCTCGCCGCGGCCGGGCGGGTGCTGGTGCTGCCGGCGCTCTTCGGCGCCGGGACGTTCCTGCCGACACACCTGCTGCCGAGCGGTCTCGCCGCGGTGTCCCGGTTGACGCCGCTGTGGCACGGGGTGCAGCTGTGCCGTGGCGCCGTCGGCATCGCCACGCTGTCCCCGGCGGCGGTCGCCGTCCACCTCGTGGTGCTCCTCGGCTACGCCGCGGGCGGCTATGCGGTGGCTCGCCGGACGTTCCGCCGGCGGCTGGTTCCGTGACGTCGACCAGGACGCGACCCGGGACCGGTCGCGACCGCGCGCTCAACCGCCGCATGCAGCTGCGCCGTGCGGGTCTGGTCGTCCGCCGCAACGTCCTGGTCTTCCGCCGGGCGCGGCTCTCGTTCTGGTCCGGCCTGCTGGAGCCGCTGATCTACCTGGCCACCTTCGGCATACTGCTGGACCGGCTGGTCGGCCGGGTCCGGACGGGCGGCGCCGAGGTCGACTACCTGACGTTCGCCGGTCCGGGTCTGCTGGCCGGGGTCGTCCTCACCGTCGTGGGCAACGAGGCGGTGGGCAACCTGTTCTACAAGATCCGGTTGACCAGGGCGTACGACGCGCTCATGGCCACGCCGATCTCCGGCTTCGACGTCATGGTCGGCGAGGTCGCCTGGACGACCGCGCGAGCGACCGTGTACGGCGCTCCGTTCATCGGTGTCCTGGTGCTGCTCGGCACGGTGCGACCCGTCGCCGCGCCGCTGCTGCTTCTCGGCGTCTCCGCCATCGCCTGCGGGCTCGCCGCCGTCGGCGTGGCCGCCGGCACGCTGCTGCTGACCTGGCAGCACCGGGACCTGGTGCAGGCCGTCACACTGCCGCTGTTCTTTCTGTCCGGGACGTTGTTCCCCATCGACCTCTACCCCCGGCCGGTGCAGCTTCTCGTCGAGGGCACGCCGGTGTACGTCTCCGCCGTCCTGCTCCGGGCTCTCGCTGCGGTGGAGTGGGACGGGCGGATCCTGGTCGCGCTGGCGTACCTGGCCGTGCTGGCGGTCGTGGGCGGGCTGCTTGCCGCCCGTCGGCTCGAGACGGTGTTCAGGTCATGACCGGTCGGCCGCCGTCCTCTCGCCCCCGGGCATCGGGCGCCACGAGGTCGGCGATCTTCCGACCGCCCCGGACCGGGCGCCAGTCCGGCGGCGGCCCATCGGCGAGGTCGGCCTCCCACGCCCAGTCCAAGGAGGCGGCGATCGCGCCGGTGACCGGGTCCCTCCGGGCGTACGCGGTGGCGGCCACGTGCCCGACCGGCCCGGGGGGCCGGTCCGGGTCCGGTTCGAGGAGCGCGCGCGCCGCGACCACCAGCTCGGCGTGGGTGACCAGCACCAGGCGCCCGACTCCGGCCGCCCCGGAGAGGAAGTCCGCCAGTCGCGTCCGCACCATGGACAGGCTCTCCCCGCCCGGCGGACGCCACTGCCACGGGTCGGCGGCGGCCTCGGCGGTCGCCGCGGCGGTCCAGGCCGCCCGTCGGTCCGGTGTCATCCGGGCCACCTCCGGGCCCCAGTCGCGAGGGCGGAGCGCACTCTCCGGCTGCCAGCGGGCGCCGTCAAGCTCCAGGGCGGCCGCGGTCTCCCGGGCCCGTACGGCCGGCGAGGTGAGGTGCCGGTCGAAGCCGGACCGGCCGGCCGCCCGGAGCCGGTCGCCGGCCCGGCGGGCCTGATCCCGGCCGGCGGCGGTGAGCCGCCACGAGTCCGGCGGACGGTCGTGGAAGCCGGCGGGCAGCTGCTCCGTAGCCAGCCGCCGGGCCCGTTCGCCCTCGCTTTCGGCGTGGCGGAGGAAGACCAGCTCGACCGGTCCTCCGTCGGCCGGTGTCGTCGTCACTCGACTACTCCAATGACAGGGAGAAAGCATGGAACTCGCCTGGTTCCTACCCTTGAGCACCGATGTCCGCCACATCGGCCAGTGGCCGGAGGAGGGCCCGGACCCGACTCTGGATCACCTGGTCGCGATCACGGAGGCGGCCGAGTCGGCCGGTTGCGTCGAGCTTCTCGTCCCGACCGCGTACGTTACCTGGCTGGAGACCTTCACCGCGGCCGCCGCTGTGCTGGCGCGGACCCGGCACGCCCGGATGTTGCTGGCGGTTCGGCCGAACCAGTTCCATCCGGCCCAGCTGGCGAAGCTCGTGCTGAGTCTGGACCTGATGTTCCCCGGCCGGATCCGGCTGAACGTCACCACCGGCGGGTGGGACGAGGACCGGTGGATCGGCGCCGAGGAGGACCGGGACACCCGCAACCGCCGGCTGCGGGAGTGGCTCGAGATCCTCGACCTCATCTGGTACGGCGAGCATCCCGTGCACTTCGACGGCGAGTTCTACTCCATAACCGGGACCATGACCGTACGGCGGATGTCCGGACACATCCCGATCGCGATGTCCGGCTCGTCGCCGTCGGTGCGCCGGTCGCTCGTCGAGCACGGCAACTCCTACCTGCTCTTCGGCGCTCCGCCCGAGCAGGTGGCGGCCGAGATCCAGGGCCTGCGCAGTACTCCGGGCCACCGGGACGACATCACCGTCGGGCTGCGGGTGCACGTGGTGGTGCGCCCGACCGAAGCGGAGGCGTGGGCGGCGGCGGAGGACATCGTCTCCCGGGTGGACCCCCGGGCCCGGGAGCTGGTCGCGGCCGGCCGCACCGACCCCGCCTCGCAACGGGCGGTCCAGCAGGCGCTCGCCGGCGCACGGGAGCAGGTCGTGTCGCCGAACTTGTGGGCAGGCATCGGCACAGCCCGCTTCGGCGTGGCCACCGCGCTCGTCGGCGAGCCGGAGCAGATCGCCGACCGGCTGGAGGAGTACGCCGCGCTCGGCGTCGGCTCCTTCATCCTGTCCGGGTACCCGAAGCTCGAGGAGGCCGCGCGGTTCGGGCAGCTCGTCACTCCGCTGCTGCGCCGCCGCGGTCTTCTCTGAGAGCCTCAGGCCGGCCGTTCAGCGGTGATCACCGCCGAGCGCCGGGTTACCGGCAGTGGGGCGGCGAAGCGTTCCAGCTGGTCGGCGAGCGACGCCGGCCGTAACTGCCGGGCCAGGAACGTGCGGGCCTGGTCCCAGTCCTCGAAGACGACGGTCCCTTCCACGTCCGTGCGGCGCACCCCGCCGAACAGGCCGGCCAGCACCGGGTCGGCCCGTTCGGCCGGGAACGGGATCCGGTAGGAGACCGTCGGGAGCCGGTCCCACAGCTCGGCCATGTGCCGCTCGCTCTGGGTGGCCAGCACCAGGAGCCCACCGGGCCGCAGCACCCGGTGCATCTCCGCCACGGCCAGGTGGACCTCGTCCTGGTCGAGGTAGTGCAGGACCCACGCTCCGACCACGCAGTCCACCGATGCGTCGGCGACGCCGAGGCGGCGGGCGTCCTGCCTGCTCGCCCGGAGGCCACGGGCCGCGGACAGCTCGACCATCCGGGCCGACCGGTCAGTGGCGACCACCTCCCAGCCCGTCCGGGCCGCGCGCTCAGCCAGCTCACCCTCGCCGCAGCCGACGTCCAGCAGCCGGCCCGGCGACCGGCCAGCCAACTCCTGCCACAGGACCTCGCGGGCGTCCGGACCGGTCGAGTTCCGGTAGACGGCACGCTGGTCGCGATACAGCTTCTCGTCGGCGAAGGCCTCGTCCGACCGGCTCTGGCGGGTGTCCTGCACCTCCTCAGCCTCATAGCTGCCGCAAATCCAGTCAAGCGTGCCGTTATCTGCAGCACCGCGATGAATCCCACGACAGTCGCCCGGCCCCTCGGCACACGATGCTGGCGCTGATGTTCGAGGGCCTGTCCTACGCCAGGGTCGCGACCTGCTTGCACGTCGGCGTACCCACCGTCGAGACCCCCGTCAGCGCCGTCGTCACCAAGCTCGCCATCTACGGCGACGCCGACCGCCGGGCAAAGCCCTCCTGAGCTTCATCAGCGGCCAGCCTGATTCAGCATCGGCCGCCCCGGACGAATGGGTTGGTGCATCGGACCGGGGGACCACGGGCCGTTCCCAGCGCCTCGCCCGGCCGGGACGGCTTGCTGTCGTGCGACAGACGTTCGAGCTCGTCCGCGGACGTCGGCACCGCGCGCACCCCCGCCGCCGTAGCGGATCATGGTCGCCGCCCCACGTGCGTGCGGTGCTGTGACGATGGCGGAGGCCGCTGCTCGCGGTGATCACCGCGAGGCGGTGACGGCGTCGGCC
>DASYKU010000157.1 GCA_035995165.1 Mycobacteriales bacterium | reverse complement strand
ACCCCTTCGAGGGGTCGCGGGCCTCTGTGTTTCCCGTCACAGCCGGGCGCGCGGCTCAGGGCTCTCGGGGCGGCTCGATCTCGCCCTCGATGACGGTGCCGGCGCCGGGCGGCTGCGGCCGGTCCGGCGGCATCGTCCCGGCCGGGCCACGGGAGGCCCGGACCCGGACCACGGTCGCGCGCCCGCGGTTCAGCGCCCAGCCGAGGAACACCCGGCCCAGCAGCCGCCGCGAGAACGGCAGCAGGCAGGCCAGCGCGAACACGTCGGTGACGAAGCCCGGCACGATGATCAGCAGCGCGCCGAGCAGCACCAGCATCCCGTTCAGGGCCTCGCGCCCGGGCGGCCGGCCCTCGGCGACCGCGGCGCTGAACGAGCGCCAGGCCTTCGCGCCCTCGCGACGCAGCAGCACCGCGCCGAGCAGGGAGAGGCCGAGCAGGAGCAGCAGCGTCCAGCCGATCCCGATCCAGTGCGCGACCGCGATCGCGGCGGCCACCTCGACCACCACGTAGAGGACTAGCCCCAGCAGGACCGGCATGGCTCAGTGCCTGGCTGCCAGCGCCCGGGTCCGCGCGCTGCGGCTGCGCGAGGTCAGCCCCCAGCCCGCGACCCGCCACAACGCCTCGAGCACGATCGCCCGGCTCATCTTGCTCCGGCCGACCTCGCGCTCGGTGAAGGTGATCGGGACCTCGTGCACCCGGAACCCGGACCGCCAGGTCTTCCAGGCCAGGTCGATCTGGAAGCAGTAGCCCTGCGAGGCGACCTCGTCGAGCTTGAGCTCCTCCAGCACCTGCCGCCGGAACGCCCGGAAGCCCGAGGTCGAGTCGCGCACCGGGAACCGCAGCAGCAGCCGCGCGTACGTCGAGCCGCCGCGGGAGATCACCTGCCGGTAGAACGGCCAGTTGCGGATCTGCCCGCCCGGCACCCAGCGCGAGCCGACGACCAGGTCCGCGTCCCGCAGCGCGGTGAGCAGCCGGGGCAGCTCCTCCGGCGCGTGCGACCCGTCGGCGTCCATCTCCACGGCCACGTCGTAGCCGCCGGCCAGCGCCCACCGGAACCCGGCGATGTACGCCGCGCCCAGGCCGGCCTTCTCCGTACGGTGCAGGACGTGCACGGCCTCGTCCGCGGCCGTCAGCCGGTCGGCGATATCGCCGGTGCCGTCAGGGCTGCCGTCGTCGACGATCAGCACGTCCGTCTCGGGGACCGCCGCCCGCAGCCGGCCCAGCAACGGCTCCAGGTTCTCGGCCTCGTTGTAGGTCGGGATCACCACCAGGACCCGTCCGAGGTCCGCCACGCTCATCCGTTCTCCTTCGTCACCAGCACCGCCTGGTCGCGTGTCCGCCGGCGCACGACCGCCGCCAGCGCCAGTCCCGCGAGGGCGACCACGACGATCACCCACTCGGGCCCGGCGCCCACGCGTCCCGCGAGGGTAGACCCCTGCCGGCCGGAGACCGTACGGACGAGCACGTCCGCAGTGAAGACGTCCGAGCGGGCCGCAACGTGCCCGTCGGGATCGATGACGGCGCTCACCCCGCTGGTCGCCGCGACCAGGACCGGCCGGCCGTGCTCGATCGCCCGCAGCCGGCCCATCGCCAGCTGCTGCCAGGTCTCGTTGCTCCGGCCGAAGGTGGCGTTGTTGGTCTGCACCACGATCATCTCGGAGTTCTGCGCGACGTCGTTGATCAGCCCGTCGTACGCGACCTCGAAGCAGATCACGTCGCCGACCATGGCCGGGCCGACCCGCAGCACGCCCGGGTGGTCGCCCTTGACGAAGTCCCGCTGGACCAGGTCGACGTCCTTGCTGACCCGGCGGGCGATGCTGCGCAGCGGGATGTACTCGGCGAAGGGCACCGGGTGCCGCTTGACGTAGCTGGCCCCCGGTCCGGTGCGCGGGTCCCAGACGTAGGCGATGTTGCGGATCGTCGTCGGCGTCGGGCCGTCGCCCAGGGTGCCGACCAGGATCGGGACGCCGACCGCCCTGGCCGCGCCGTCGATGAGCGCGTGCGCGTCCGGGTTGAGGATCGGGTCGATGTCGGAGGCGTTCTCCGGCCAGAGCACCAGGTCGGGGCGGGCGACCCGGCCGGCGTTCGCGTCCGCGGCCAGCCTGAGGGTCGCGCTGACGTGGTTGCGCAGGACGGCCTCGCGCTGGGCGTTGAAGTCCAGGCCGAGGCGGGGCACGTTGCCCTGCACGATCGCGACCGTGTACGGCCTGGTCGGCGTAGTCTGCCAGTCGCCGGCCAGCGCGGCGGCGCCGGTCACCGCCGCGAGCACCAGGATCCCGGCCAGCACCGGCACGACCGGCCGCACGCGTGCTGACGGCCGCGTGGTCCGCGCCCGGCGGTCGGCGTCGGTCCACGCCGGACGGTCGGCGTCGGTCCGGGCCGAACGGTCGGCGTTGGGTCGCTTCGAGCCGGCCCGGCGGGCGGTGACGAGGGCCAGGGCCGCGAGCAGGCTGCCGGCCAGGGCGACGCCGAAGGTGACCAGGGGCGCCCCGCCGTACGCGGCCAGCCAGGCGAACGGGGAACCCTCCTGGGCGAAGGCGAGCCGCCCCCAGGGAAAGCCGCCGAACGGTCCGCGGTCGCGGGCGGCCTCCTCGGCGACCCAGAGCGCGCCTCCCCACAGCGGTGCGGCCGGGAGCTTCGCGGTGACCGCCAGCCCGGCGCCGAGCGCGGCCATGAACACGGCCTCGGCGACGGCGAGGATCAGCCAGGGCGCCGGGCCGACGTAGATGCCGGTCCAGCTCAGCAGGGGGATGAAGAACGCGCCGCCGTAGACGAGCCCGAGCCAGGCGCCGCGCCGGGCCCGGACGCCCCGGGTGACCAGCGCGAGCACGGCCACGGAGACGATCGCCAGCGGCCAGATCCCGTACGGCGGAAAGGCGAACACGAGGGCACCACCGGCCGCGGCGGCTCCGACCAGCCGGAGCCAGACCAGCCCGCGCGCGGGCTCACCCCGCGGTCTCCGAGGAGTGCCGGCCGGGGCGGACGCCGACCCGCCTGGCCCCGGTCCGCCCGGGGCGGACGTCGGGCCGCCTGCCTGCGGTCCGGCCGGGGCGCTCTTCGGGGGCGGGTCCGCGGTCCCGATCGGGCGCGGATCGGCCGTCGGGTGCATTTCCCCATGCTCCCATGCAGGCCCGTGAAGCCCGCGTGCTGAGATCACCGCGTGCTCGAGGTTGCGGATCTGACCCGGCGCTTCGGCGCGCATACCGTCTTCGCCGAGGTGTCGCTGGTGCTGCCGCCCGGCGAGGCCGTCGTCGTCACCGGCCCGAACGGGGCCGGCAAGTCGACCCTGCTGCGGTGCGTGGCCGGCACCGACAAGCCCGACGGCGGCGAGGTCCGGTGGGCCGGGCGGCCGGTCCGGGAGACCGACCCGGCCGTCCGGGCGGCGCTGGCGGTGCTGCTCGACGACGCCGGACTGTTCCCGGAGATGTCGGTGGCCGAGCACCTGGACCTGCTGGCCCGGGTGCACGGCGTCGAGGACCCGGCCGCGGCGGTCGACGAGGTGCTGGAGGACGTCGGGCTGGTGCCGGCGGCCGACCAGCTGCCGGCCACGCTGTCCTCGGGCCAGCGGCAGCGGCTGCTGCTGGGGTCGTGCTTCGTCCGGCCCCGGCAGGTGCTGCTGCTGGACGAGCCGGAGCAGCGCCTCGACGTGGCCGGGCGGGCCTGGCTGGCCCGGCGGCTCGTCGCGGAGAAGGCGGCCGGGGTCGGCGTCCTGCTGTCCTGTCACGATCCCGAGCTCGTCGAGACGGTCGCCGACTGGGTGCTGGAGCTCTCGTGACCGCACCCAGTCCGGCAGCGGTCCGGGCGTACCGGCGGCGGGTGCTGCGGGCGCACGGGCGCTCGATGGTCCGTACGGCGCTGGGCGCGACCTGGGACGTGCTGGTCGGCGCGGCGGTGCTCGGCGGGCTCGGGGTGCAGGCCGGGCGGCGGCTGGTCGGCGGGTTCCCGGCGCACCGGGAGCTGGCCCCGGCCGCGACCGCGGGCTGGCTGCTCGCCGCGGCGGCGGTCGCGGTGCTGGGCGCGGCCGTCCGGGGACTGGTCGCGGCCGGGCCGGTCTCGGCCCAGCCGGCCGCGCTGACCTGGATCTTCGCCGGGCCGGTGGACCGGGCCGGGCTGCTGGCGCCGCGCTACTGGCTGGCCGCCGGCGGTGCGCTGCTCGCCGGCGCGGCCACCGGCGCGGTCCTCCCGCTGCCGACCGAGCCGTCCGCGGGCCTGCTCATCGCCGCGACCGCCGCCGGCGCCCTCCTCGCCCTCGCCGCGTACACCTCCGTCGCCGCCACCCAACCCGGCTCGACCCGGCGGGCGGGGGTGGTGGGGGGTGGGTTGCTGGGGGTGGCGGCCGTGGCGGGGCTGGTCGTGTCGGTGCTGGGGCTGGCGGGCCGGCCGCTGCCGGCGGGGCCCGCGACCGCGGTGCTGCTCGTGCTGGCCGGCGCCGCCGCGGTGGTCACCGCCGTCGCCGGGCGGCGGGCCCGGGCCGGCCTCGGCGCCCTGGACCGCGGCACCCTCGCCGCCGGCGGCGCGCTCGTGCTCGGCCTGAGCACCTCGATCGCCTGGATGGACACCAGCCTGCTGGCCGGCGTCGCGGCCGAGCGCCGCTGGCGGGACCGAGCCACCGTACGGACCCGGCGGCTGAAGGGCACCGGCGCCACCGTCCTGATCCGCGCCGACCTGCGCCGGCTCGGCCGGCAGCCCGGGCGGTTGGTCGGCTGGGCCGCGCTGGCCGTCGTCCCGTACGTGGTGGCGGCCGTCGCGGCGCCGGTCTGGGCGGCGGTGGCGCAGGTGCTGGCCGGCGCCGTCGCGGTCGGCCGGCTCACCGTCGGCCTGCGCGCGGTCGCCGACCAGCCCGGCCTGCGCCGGATGTTCCCGCTCGACGACCGCCGGCTGCACACCCTGCACACGCTGCTGCCCGCGGCCGGTGCCGTCGTCTGGGTGGCGGCGACCGCGCCCGCGCTGGCCGCCGTGGGCGAGCCCGCGCTCGGACCGGCCGCGGCGGCCGCGATCGGCGCGCTCGCCGCGGCGGTCCGGGCCGCGACGCGGCCGCCGCTGGACTACGGCGGCGTCGTCACCCCGGACACCGGATTCGGCTCGGCCCCGGTCGGGCTCATCGCCCAGGTGCTGCGGGGCGCCGACGTCGCGCTGCTGCTGGCGTTCCTGACCCTGGCCGGTGCCTCGGACCCAGTCCGTACCGCGATCGCCATCGTCGCCCTCGCCTGGTCCCTCCGCTCCCCGGCCGCGGACTGAAGCCCTAGTCTCGGCCGATGCCTGATCGGCGGTTCGATCTCGTCCTGCATGGCGCGTCCGGGTTCGTGGGGCGGCTGGTCGCGCGGCACCTGCGCGGCGGGGCCGGCGATGCCCGGGTCGCGCTGTCCGGCCGGTCGGCGGAGCGGCTGCGCGCGGTCCGGGACACGCTCGGCGTGGACTGGCCGGTGCTCGCCACCGACGCCCACGACCCGGGGTCGATGGCCGAGCTGGCCGCTTCGACCCGCGTGGTCGCGACCACCGTCGGCCCGTACCAGAAGTACGGCCTGCCGCTGGTCGAGGCGTGCGCGGCCGCCGGCACGTCGTACTGCGACCTGACCGGGGAGACGCTGTTCGTCCGGGACAGCGCCGCCGCCGCGCACGAGCGGGCCCGGGAGACCGGCGCCCGCATCGTGCACTCCGCCGGGTTCGACTCGGTGCCCTCGGACCTCGGCGTGCTGCTGCTGAGCCAGCAGGCCGCAGCCGACGGTGCCGGCACGCTCGGCGAGACCGCACTGGTCGTGGTCTCGTTCAAGGGCGGGATCAGCGGTGGCACGGTCGACTCGCTGCGGACCGAGCTGGCCACGACCGAGGGCGACCCGTCGCTGCGCCACGTCCTCGCCGACCCGTACGCGCTGAGCCCCGACCGCGCCGCCGACCCGGACGGCCGGGACGAGACCGACCGGCTGCTGCCACACCACGACCCGCTGCTGGGCCGGTGGGTCGCGCCGTACCCGTTCGGGCCGCACGACAGCCGGATCGTCCGCCGCAGCAACGCCCTGCTCGGCCACCCGTACGGGCCGGGCTTCCGGTACCGCGAGTACCTGGCCGTCGGCGGCGGCCCGGCCGCACCGGTGGTCGCCGGGATGGTCACCGCCGGGCTGGGCGCGCTCGTCGGCGGGATGCGCTGGGCGCCGACCCGGGCCCTGCTGGACCGCGCGCTGCCCTCCCCCGGCGCCGGCCCGTCCGAGCGGACGATGAGCGGCGGCCACTTCCGGATCGAGGTCCACACCGTGACCAGCTCGGGCGCCCGCTACGTCGCCACGATCGCCGCCCAGGGCGACCCCGGCTATGCGGCCACCGCGGTGATCTTCGGCGAGGCCGCGCTGGCGCTGGCCCGGGACGAGCTCACCTCCCCCGGCGGCGTGCTCACCCCGGCGGCCGCCCTCGGCGAGCACCTCGTGCACCGGCTGCGCGCCGCCGGTCTCACCCTCACCGCCGCCCGCCACCCCTGACGGTCCTGCCCGCGCGCCGCGGGCGCAGAAATAGGCCCGGGCCGCGGGAAGCCCGGGTTGGTGGGGAAGAACAGAGACCACTGTTGCGAAGGCCGGGAACCCGCCGAGCAAGGCGGGTCCCCGCGCCTTCACGCCCCTGCACGCCAGGACGGCGAGCCGGAGCGGGTACGGATCGGGAAGGACCTTCGTGCCGGCCGATGAGCCGCCGGATGCGGACACCTGCGCCGTTGTCTACTGGTCCCCCGTGCTCCTCCCCGCTCCGCGGTGGCGTTCCCGCGCCACCGGGCTCCCACGACCGGTCCGGCGCATCCCCGCGTTCACCAGCGCTCCCGGACCTGGTTGCCGGGGTGTCCCCCGACTGGCCCGACTGCGCTGACGAGCACCGACGCTGAATGCGTAATCCGGTCGCTCCCCGACGTATGACCAGCGAACGATAGCCGCAGCCGTTCGGCTGCTGTCAACGCTCCGATGACCTGCTGTTTCCCGCGAATTCCCAGGTAGCCGGGACGGCCCCGAAACCGGCCTGAACCGGCCCGGCGGCGTGTCCATAGGGGACACGCCGACGAAAATTCTTTCACCCGGTCAGGGACGTCGGGCGGGCCGCGAGCGTGGTCCGCGACCGGCTCAGGAGGCCGTCCAGATCGTGCGCCCGGCGGCCACCGTACGGACGCAGGAGGGCAGCCGGCCGTCGAGGTCGGGGAAGCGATCGGTGTCCCAGACCGCGAGGTACGCCGGCGCCTCCTCGGTCAGCTGGCCACCCCGGCGCTGCGCCGCCGCCCACCCACCCACGGTGTGCGCCGCGAAGGCGGCGGACACGGAGAGCCGGGACTCCGGCGCGTGGTGCCGGACCGCCGCCCGGACCCCCTCCCACGGCGCCAGCGGCGTCACCGGCGCGTCCGACCCGAACGCCAGCGTCATCCCGGCCGCGGCCAGCCGCGCCAGCGGGTTGGAGGCCAGCGACCGCTCGACGCCGAGCCGGTCGGTGTAGAGGCCGGACGATCCGCCCCAGAGCTCGTCGAAGGCCGGCTGCACGCTGGCGGCCACGCCGAGCCGGCCGAGCGTCTCGGCCGCGCTCTCCGGCACCAGCTCCAGGTGCTCCACCCGGTGCCGGATCGTGGGCCAGACCTCCGGTCCGAGCTCCTCCGCGGCCGCCGCCATCCCGCGGGCGACCGCGTCCACGGCGACGTCGCCGATCGCGTGGAAGCCGGCCTGCAGCCCGGCCAGCGTGCAGAGCACGACGTGCGCGCGCACCTCGTCCGCGGACAGGTACTGGTGCCCGGTCGTCTCCGGCGCGTCCGCGTACGGCGCGCTGAAGCAGGCCGTGTGCGAGCCGATCGAGCCGTCCACGAACAGGTCGCCGGCCGCGCCGATCGCCCCCAGCGCCAGCGCCGTGTCGATGCCGGCCTGCTCGAACTCCCCCCAGTACGGCAGGACCGTCGGCAGCGGCTCGGCCGCGGCCAGCGCGATGACGCCGAGCAGGTCGTCGGTCCCGGACAGGTCCGGCCCGGCCAGCTCGTGGATCGCGCCGATACCGAGCTGCGCGGCCCGGCGCAGGGTGGCCCGCTGCAGGTCGGTCCGCTGCCCGGCGGTCATCGTGTCCCGGGCGGCCCGGCGGACGGCGTGGTGCGCGTCCCGGGTCAGGTGCCCGGACGGCGCGAAGCCGGCCAGCGACCGCACCCCGGGCACCGCGGCCAGCAGCGCCGAGGACACCACCGCGGAGTGGACGTCCACTCTGGACAGATAGACGGCCGACCCGTACGAGGCCCGGTCGAGCTCGGCCGAGGTCGGCGGCCGCCGCTCGGGCCAGCGGGTCTCGTCCCAGCCGTGCCCGAGCAGCGGCCGGCCGCCGGCCGCGCGGGCGGCCCGCTCGACGAGCCCCAGCGCCTGCGCCAGCGAGGCCGTCGCGGTCAGGTCGAGGCCGAGCAGGGCCAGCCCGGTCGAGGTGGAGTGCACGTGCGGGTCCACGAAGGCCGGGGTGACCAGCGCGCCGCCGAGCTCGACGGTCTCGTCCGCGGATCCGGCCCGGTCGCCGTCGCCGGCCCAGGCGATCGTGCCGTCGCGGACCAGCAGCGCACTCGGGTTCCCGGGCGCGTGGAACCGGCCGTCGCGGTAGAGGGTGGTCGCCATTGGGTAAGTCTGCCGGACATGGCCTCTTCCCGTGATCTCGCACCATGGCCGGAGGACTTGCGGCGCGACAGGTGTCTGACAGGATGGTTTCCGGCTATCCTGGGGAATTCACACGTACGGGAAGCCGAGGAGGGGCCGTGGAACAGCCGTATCGGTACGACCGCCGGCCGCTGGTCGAGCCCGACCACCGCCGCCTGCCGGGGTTCACGGACGTCACCGACGCCGAATGGCGCGACGTGCAGTGGCAGCGGTCGCATTGTGCGAAGAACGTGCGCCAGCTCCGGGCCGTCTGGGGCGACCTCGTCGATGACCGGTTCTACGAGGACCTGGAGCGCGACCAGGCCGAGCGGGCGACGATGTCCCTGCTGGTCCCGCCGCAGATGCTCAACACGATGGTGCCGACCGAGGCGCCGAGCACCGATGCGCTGCTCGCGGACCCGGTCCGCCGCTACATGCTGCCGGTCTACTCCGACCGCGACCCCGACTGGCCGTCGCACCCGCTGTCCAGCCGCGACTCCCTGCACGAGCAGGAGATGTGGGTGGTCGAGGGGCTGACCCACCGCTACCCGACCAAGGTGCTGGCCGAGATCCTGCCGACCTGCCCGCAGTACTGCGGGCACTGCACCCGGATGGACCTCGTCGGCAACTCGACGCCGCAGGTCGCGAAGCTGAAGTTCGTGTCCAAGCCGGTCGACCGGCTGGACGCGATGATCGACTACCTGCACCGCACCCCGGGCGTCCGCGACGTGGTCGTCTCCGGCGGCGACGTGGCCAACATGCCCTGGCCGCGGCTGGAGTCCTTCGTGTCCCGGCTGATGGAGGTCGAGTCGGTCCGCGACATCCGGCTGGCGACCAAGGCGCTGATGGGCATGCCGCAGCACTGGCTGCAGACCGAGGTCCGCGAGGGCATGGCCCGGCTGGCCGGCACCGCCCGCAAGCGCGGCGTCAGCCTCGCCATCCACACCCACGTCAACGCGGCCCAGCAGGTCACCCCGCTGGTCGCCGAGGCGGCCGCGGCGATGCTCGAGGTCGGCGTGCGCGACGTCCGCAACCAGGGCGTCCTGCTGCGCGGCACCAACGACTCCCCGGCCGCGCTGCTGGACCTCTGCTTCGCGCTGCTCGACGGGGCGCAGATCATGCCGTACTACTTCTACCTCTGCGACATGATCCCGGGCTCCGAGCACTGGCGGCTGGCGGTCTGGCAGGCACAGGAGCTGCAGCACGCGATCATGGGCTACCTGCCCGGTTTCGCGACGCCCCGGCTGGTCTGCGACGTCCCGTACGTGGGGAAGCGCTGGGTCCACCAGGTCGACGAGTACGACCGCGAGCGCGGCATCTCGTACTGGACGAAGAACTACACGACCGCGGTCGACCGTTCCGACCCGGACGCGCTGACCCGCAAGTTCGCGTACGAGGACCCGATCCGGACGCTGCCGCCGGCCGGGCAGCAGTGGTGGCGGGAGCAGCAGGACCAGCAGCCGGCGCTCGTGCAGGTCTGAGACCGGGCACGCGCTTTACCGCCGGCGGTCCGGCGCGGCAGGCTGGGTGACCACGGTCACCGAGAGGAAACTTGCCCGCCATGCCCAGGTTCGCCGCGGCGCTGCTGACCGCGCTGCTCGCGGCGCCGCTGCTGGTCGCCTGCGGCGGCGACCGCGACGGTGGCGTCACCCTGCACTGGTACGTCAAGGTGGAGGCCTCGGGCTCGTACCGGCAGGCCGCGCAGCGCTGCTCGGACGCCTCGGCCGGCCGCTACCGCATCGAGCTGGAACCGCTGCCCCAGACCAGCGACGACCAGCGCGAGCAGCTGATCCGGCGGCTGGCCGCGCGTGACCGCACGGTCGACATCATGGGCATGGACGTCATCTGGACGGCCGAGTTCGCCGGCGCCGGCTGGCTGCGGCCGTGGACCGGCGCGCGGGCCGAGCAGGTCTCGGCGGGGGTGCTGGCCGGCCCGCTGGCGACCGCCCGCTACCAGGGCCGGCTCTGGGCGGCGCCGCTGAACAGCAACACCCAGCTGCTGTGGTACTGGAAGTCGCGCACCCCGGACCCGCCGGCGACCTGGGACCAGGTGATCTCGGCCGCCGAGGCACTCCCCCGCGGCCGGAACCAGGTCGCCGTGCAGGGCGGCCGGTACGAGGGCTACACGGTCTGGGTCAACTCGCTGCTGGCCTCGGCCGGCACCCAGCTGGTCACCGACGCCGACCGGCCGGCCCGGGCCCGGGCCGCGCTGGCCGACGCGCCGGCCCGGCGGGCGCTGGCCGTGATCCGCCGGCTGGCCACCTCCCCGGTCGCCGACCCCGGGCTGTCGGCCGACACCGAGGTGGACACCCGCCAGGCGATGCTGTCCGGGGCCGCGGCGTTCTCGCTGAACTACCCCGAGGTGTACGCGGCCGTCCGCGACGAGGCCCCCGCGCTGCTGCCCGACCTCGGCTGGACCCGCTACCCGCAGGTGGTCCCCGGGCAGCCGAGCCGGCCGCCGCTGGGCGGGATCAACCTCGGGATCAGTGCGTACTCGCCCCATCCGGAGCAGGCCTTCGCCGCCGCCGCCTGTCTGCGCTCGGCGGAGAACCAGCAGGTGGGCGCCGTCCGGGGCGGGCTGCCGCCGACGATCGCGGCCGGGTACGACGATCCGGCCGTGGTCCGGGCGTTTCCTTTCGGGGACCTGCTGCGGGCCTCGATCGCGGCGGCGGCGCCGCGGCCGGCGACGCCCGCGTACAGCGACGTGTCGCTGGCGGTGCAGCAGGTGCTGCATCCGCCGGCTTCGGTGAACCCGGACAAGGACGTGCCCGAGCTGCGCCGCACGATCGACGACGCGCTCGCCTCCAAGGCCCTCCTGTGAGCGTGACCGAGGCGCCCCCGCAGCCGCCCCGCACCCGGCGCAAGCGGCGGCCGCGGGCGGGGCGGCGGACCGCCTGGCTGCTGACCGCCCCGGCGGTGGTCGTCATGCTGGCCGTCGGCGCGTACCCGGTCGGGTACGCGATCTGGCTGTCCCTGCAGCGCTACGACCTCCGCTTCCCGTCCCAGCGCGGCTTCGTCGGGCTGGGCAACTACGCGGCCGTGCTCGGCGCCCGGGTGTTCTGGACCGACCTCGGCGCGACCGCGGTGATCACCGCGATCGCGGTCACCGCCGAGCTGGTGCTGGGCTTCGCGATCGCGCTCACCCTGCGCCGCGGGCTGGCCGGCCGCCGGGCCGTGCACGCCGCGCTGCTCCTGCCGTACGGGATCATCACGGTGGTCGCGGCCTTCGCCTGGCAGTACGCGGCCACGCCGGACCTGTCGTTCCTGTCCGGCCGGGCCTGGCTGGGTGAGCGCTGGTCGTCGTTCGCGGTGGTGATCGCGACCGAGGTGTGGAAGACCACCCCGCTGGCGGCGCTGCTGCTGCTGGCCGGACTGGCCGCGGTGCCCGAGGAGCTGATGGACACCGCGAAGATGGACGGCGCGACCGCCTGGCAGCGGTTCCGCCGGGTCATGCTGCCCGGGATCCGGCCGGTGCTGCTGGTCGTGCTGCTCTACCGGACGCTGGACTCGGTCCGGGTGTTCGACACCGTGTTCATCCAGACCAACGGCGCCAACGGGACCGAGACCGTCTCGCTGCTCGCGTACGACCAGCTGGCCGGGCGGCTGAACCTGGGGCTGGGCTCGGCGGTGTCGGTGCTGCTGTTCCTGCTCTCCGCGGCGATCGCGCTCGGCTTCGTCTGGGTGTTCCGGGCCGACCTGCGCGAGCTCTACCGCCCGCGGCCGGTCGAGCCGGACGAGCCCGACCCCGAGGACGTCTGGTGAGGCGCCTGGGCTGGTACGCGGGCTCCGCGGTGATCCTCCTCGTCGCGGCCGTCCCCGTGCTCTGGATCCTCTCGCTCTCGCTGAAGTCACCGGCCACCGTCACCGACAAGCGGCTGTGGCCGAGCGACCCCACGCTGGCGAACTACCGCAGCATCGCCGGCTCCGCCCTGTTCACCCACGCGCTGCTCAACTCCGTCGGCATCGGGCTGATCACCACCGTCCTCGCGGTCGTCCTGGCCACCCCGGCCGCGTACGCGCTGACCCGGCTGCAGTTCCGCGGCAAGGCGCTGGTGCTGCCGCTCACGCTGGCGATCGCGGTGTTCCCGCCGGTCGCGATCGTCGGCCCGCTGTTCGACCTGTGGCGGGCGCTGCGGCTCTACGACACCTGGCCCGGGCTGGTCATCCCGTACCTGTCGTTCTCGGTGCCGCTGGCCATGTGGACGCTGGCCGCGGCCTTCCGCGGGGTGCCCTGGGAGATGGCCGAGGCGGCGCAGGCGGACGGGGCGACACCCTGGCAGTCGTTCCGCCGGGTGGTGCTGCCGCTGGCCCGCCCGGGCATGATCACCGCGGCGATCCTGGTGTTCTTCTTCGCCTGGAACGACTTCGTGTTCGCGATCTCGCTCACCTCCTCCGACCGGTCTCGTACGGTCCCGGCGGCGCTGGCGTTCTTCCCCGGCGACGCGCAGTTCGCCCAGCCGGTCGGCAGCATCGCGGCCGCGGCGGTGGTCGTCACGGTGCCGGTGCTCGTCGCCGCGCTGGTGTTCCAGCGCCGGCTGGTGGCCGGGCTGACCGCGGGCGTGGTGACCCGGTGAGCGGGAGGTCGGGCGCGGCGGCGTCCGGACCGCAGCGCCTGCCGGCCCCACGGCGGCGCCCACCGCGGAGGCCCGGCGGGAA
>DASYKU010000156.1 GCA_035995165.1 Mycobacteriales bacterium | reverse complement strand
CGCCGGCGGCCAGCGCCAGCGGCGAGGCCAGGCTCAGCCGGCCGGAGCCGGTCTGCACGGTCAGCTCGCCGGCACCGGCCGACACGACCGTACCGGGCAGGAAGTTGGACGAGCCGATGAACTCGGCCACGAACCGGGACTCCGGCCGCTCGTAGACGTCCCGCGGCCGGCCGATCTGCTGGACCTTGCCGTCCCGCATGACCGCGATCTTCGACGACAGCGCCAGCGCCTCGGTCTGGTCGTGGGTCACGTAGACGGAGGTGACGCCGAGCTCGCGCTGCAGCCGCTTGAGCTCGAAGCGCAGGCTCTCCCGCAGCTTCGCGTCCAAGTTGGACAGTGGCTCGTCCAGCAGCAGCAGCGGCGGCCGGGTGACCAGCGCCCGGGCCAGCGCCAGGCGCTGCTGCTGGCCGCCGGAGAGCGTGATCGCGCGGCGGCCGACGTACTCGCCCAGCTGCATGACCTCCAGCACCCGCTCGACCCGCTCGGCGATCTCGGCCTTGGGCGTCGTCCGGACGCCCCGGTGCCGCACCTGCAGCGGGAAGGCCACGTTGTCGAAGACGGTCATGTGCGGCCAGATCGCGTACGACTGGAAGACCATGCCCAGGCCGCGCCGGTTGACCGCGACGTCCACCGGCGGCGCACCGCCGGCCGGGTCGCGGGCGAACAGCACCCGCTCGTCGACCGCGATCCGGCCCGCGTCGGGCTTCTCCAGTCCCGCCACCGAGCGCAGCGTCGTGGTCTTGCCGCAGCCGGACGGGCCGAGCAGCGTGAACATCTCGCCGTCCTCGACCGTGAACGACACGTCGTCGACCGCCCGGACCCGGGCGCCGCCGCTGTCCGGGTCGTAGGACTTCACCAGGTTCTGCACCGACAGCATCGGCTCGCCTCCGTACCGTCGACGCGGACCGTCCCGTCATGGTAGGACCATTTCCGATGACTGGGAAGCGGGCCACGCGGTCCCGGTCATCGACACCTGGATGCAGCAGATGGCGCAGGACTGGCTCGTCGACCCGCCCATGGTCTGACAGTTTGCCCTTCGGCTTGGTATCGTCGGCCTGACCCGGCGACTGGGAGGGGTGACGGCCGTGACGGAGCCCATCGTGTCGGTCCGCGGGATCTCCAAGAGCTTCCAGGCCGACGACGCGGCCCGGGACGACGGCCGGGTGCTGGCTGTCGACGACGTGAGCTTCGACGTCCGGCCGGGCGAGATGTTCACGCTGCTCGGCCCGTCCGGGTGCGGGAAGACCACCACGCTGCGCAGCATCGCCGGCCTGGAGGACCCGGACCGGGGCACGATCAGCGTCGACGGCCGGGTCTTCTTCGACGGCACCCGCGGCGTGCGGATCGCGCCGGAGTCGCGCGGGCTCGGCATGGTCTTCCAGTCGTACGCGATCTGGCCGCACCTGACGGTGTTCCGCAACGTCTCGCTGCCGCTGGCCGTGCTTCCCCGCCGGACCCGTCCGGACAGCCGCACGATCAGGACCCGGGTCGAGCAGGCGCTGGCGGTGACCGGGCTGGCCGACTACGCCGGCCGGTCGGCGACCAAGCTGTCCGGCGGCCAGCAGCAGCGGCTCGCGCTGGCCCGCGCGCTGGTCGTCGAGCCGCGGGTGATGCTGCTGGACGAACCACTGTCCAATCTGGACGCGACGCTGCGCGAGTCGATGCGCTTCGAGCTCAAGCGGCTGCAGCGCGAGCTCGGCCTGACCGCCATCTACGTCACCCACGACCAGACCGAGGCGCTGTCGATGTCCAGCCGGATCGCGGTGCTGGAGGCCGGGCGGATCCGGCAGCTGGGCAAGCCGCGGGACGTCTACGAGCGGCCGGAGTCCCGGTTCGTGGCCGACTTCATCGGCGTGACCAACTTCCTCGACGGCACGGTCAAGGAACAGCGCGACGGCCGGTCGCTGGTCGCCTGCGCCGACGGCGAGCTCTGGGTGGCCGGGGTCGAGGCACCGGCCGGATCCCCGGTGACCCTGTCCGTCCGCCCCGAGTGCGTCGAGCTGGCCGAGACCGCGCCGGCCGAGGCCACCGCGAACGTCTGGACCGCGACCGTACGGACCCGGGCATTCCTCGGCGACAGCGTCGACCACGTGCTGGAGACCGGCAAGACCGAGCTGCGCAACCGGGCCGCGCCCGCGCTGTCGGTGGCGCCCGGCACCGAGGTCTACCTGAGGATGGACCCGGACCGGATCACCGTCGTGGCGGCCTGAGCCGGCCGGTCGTCGCGCCTCGGCCTGAGCCGTCGGCGGCGGACTAAGTTAGGATTACCTAACTAAGTCTCTCGACCGCGAGGAACCATCTATGGCAGAGCCCACGATCGAGACCCGCCGGGCGGCGCGACCCCAGGCCGTGCTGAGCGTACGAGGGAGCAGGTGGCTCAGCGCCCACACCGTCCGGCTGACCGTCGGGGGGCCGGGGTTCGCGGAGTTCCGTCCCAACGACTTCACCGACAGGTACGTCAAGATCCACTTCGTCGACCCCGCCCTCGGCCTGACCCCGCCGTACGACCTGGCGGCGCTGCGCGAGTCGCTGCCACCCGAGCAACGGCCGGTCACCCGGACGTACACGGTGCGCCGGGTCGAGCCGGACCGGCAGCAGCTGAGCATCGACTTCGTCGTGCACGGCGACGAGGGGATCGCCGCGCCCTGGGCCGCGCAGGCGGCGGTCGGGGACACGCTCTCGCTGTCCGGCGCGGGCGGGGCCTACCGTCCCGACCCGGGCGTGGACTGGCACCTGTTCGCCGGGGACGAGTCGGCCCTGCCGGCGATCTGCGCCGCGCTGGAGGCGCTGCCCCGCGACGCCCGCGGCATCGCGTACCTGGAGACGCAGGACGAGCAGCAGCTCGACGCCGACGTGCCCGACGGCGTCGAGCTGGTCTGGCGGCAGCGCCCCGAACCCGGCAGCCGGCCGCAGCTGCTGGCCGACGCGGTCAGCTCCGGCTACTGGCTGCGGGGCCGGGTCGGGGCGTTCGCGCACGGCGAGCGCGAGTCGATGAAGGCCGTCCGGGCCGTGCTCAAGCGCCGGCTGACCGAGGCCGACCAGCTCTCGCTGTCGGGCTACTGGGCGGCCGGCCGGACCGAGGACCGCTTCCAGGCCGAGAAGCGCGAGCCGATCGGCCGCATCGAGAGCTGACGGCGGACCGGTCTGATCCCCAGGCTCAGCGGGCGGCGTCGAGCGTCCCGGTGAGCTCGATGATCCCGCGGTCCTCCAGCAGCGCCGCCATCTTCGGCACGTCGATGTCGCGCATCAGCCGCTGCACGAACGGGCTCAGCACGAGCGAACGGTCGATCGTGGCGGCCATCGTCACCGCGTTGTCGATGTCCTTCTCGTACCAGGTGAAGCGCATCTCCTCCAGCTCGCGCAGGGTGCGGCTGTCGGTGGGCCCGTTCTGCAGGGCCGGCCGCATCACGGTCGGCGGCACGCCGAGCTCGGCGCCGAGCGACAGCGCCTCGGCCAGCACGACGATCTGGGCCCAGTGCACGAGGTTGTTCACGGTCTTGCCGACCTGCCCGCTGCCGAGGTCGCCGAGGTGGTTGACGTGGCTGGTCCAGGACGCGAACACCGGTTGCAGATCGGCCACGTCCGCGGCCGTCCCGCCGACGAGCAGGTTGATCTGGCCGTCCCGGGCGCCGCGGACGCCGCCGGTCAGCGCCGCGTCGACGACCCGGACCCCGGCCGGCGCCAGGTCCTCCTGGACGGCCAGGCAGGTCGCGGTCTGCACGGAACTGTGGATGACCAGGATCGAGCCGGCCTTGGCCACCTTCCCGTACTGGCCGGCGACGAGCCGGACGTCGTCGTCGGTGGGCACCATGACCAACGCGACCGGGGCGCTCGCGATGTCGTCCACTGTGGACGTGCTGCGGGCGCCGAGGGCCTCGGCCTGGCTGCGGCGGTCCGCGTCCAGGTCGCAGACGACGACCGGGAAGCCCGCCCCCACCAGGTACCTGACGATCGGCGCGCCCATCGCTCCCGCGCCGACGAGGGCGATCTCGTCCTCAGTGCTGAACGGCAACGTCCACTCCCTTCCGCTCCACGTACGCGTCGACCGCCAGCACGCCGCCGCCGGCCGGGAACACCATCACCGGGTTGAGGTCCACGGCCGTCACGTCGTCGGCCGCCACCGCCTCGGAGAACCGGCTCACCAGCGTGGCCAGCGCGGCCACGTCCCGGGGCTGCTGGCCGCGGGCCCCGGCCAGCAGGGCCCAGCCCTTGAGCTCGTGCAGCAGCGCCAGCACCTGGTCCTCGGTGACCGGGGGCAACGCGTACACGACGTCGTGCAGGATCTCCAGGAAGATGCCGCCGAGCCCGAAGGAGACGATCGGGCCGAGGATCGGGTCCCGGTGCATGCCGAGGAAGAACTCCGCTCCCCCGCCGACCATCGCCTGCACCTCGATCGCAGCGCCGTCGCCGAGCACCCTCGCCTTGGCCAGCAGGCGGTCCGCGGCCGCCGCCGCGTCCGGCGGGGTCGCGATGCCGAGCTCGACCAGCTGGTGCTCGCTCTTGTGGGCCAGGCCGGACACGACGCCCTTGAGCACGACCGGGTAGCCGAGCTCGTCCGCCCGGGCGACGGCGTCCACCGTGGACTCGGCCAGCGCGCTGCCGACGTAGGGCAGGTCCCACTTGCGCAGCCACTGCGTGGTCCCGGTCCAGTCCAGCACGGTGCCCACGGCGACCGGCTCGGGCGCGGCCGGGACGGCCGGGAAGCCGGCCTCACCCGCCACGGACGGCCGCTGCTGCAGGTGCCGGAACGCGCCCAGCGCGCCGCCGTACGAGGTGAGGAACGGGGTGCCGAGGCGGTGGAACAACTCGTACCAGGCCGGGTCGGAGGTCTCGTGCACGCGGGACATGAACACGCACTCGGCCCCGGCGTCGCGGACGAGCGCCGCCAGCGTCGCGTACATCTGTTCGTGCCAGGGGGCCGGCGCCGGCGCGAGGTTCATCCGCAGGCCGACCACGGCGACGTTCTCGTCCGCGGCCAGCGCGGTGAGGCTGCGCCGGAACACCTCCGGGGCCGAGGTCCGGGTGTTCCGGACGTCCAGCGGGTTGGGCAGGATCCCGTCCCGGGACAGCGCGTCGTCCAGCTCGGCCTGGGTCGCGGGCGTGACCGGCGCCAGCTCGAGCCCGAGCGCGTCGGCCATGTCGCTGAGCATCCCGCAGTCGCCGCCGGAGATCGTGGCCAGCGCCAGGCCGGTGACGTCGGTGCCGACCGGGATGCCGCCGGCCAGCGCGATCGTGTCGAGGAAGTCGGACAGGTCGTCGACCACGACCGCGCCGACCTGCCGGTAGAGCGCGTCCCAGACCGCGCTGCCGGTGGCCATCCGGCCGGCGTGCGAGGCCGCGTTGAGCATGCCCCGCTCGGACTTGCCGATGCTGAGCACGACCAGCACTTTGCCCGCGGCCGAGGCGGCCAGCAGCGCCGCGGCCAGCTCGCTCGGCCGGGTCGTCGACTCCAGCACCGTCCCGATCACGGCGGTGTCCACATCGGACGCGTAGTGCCGGACGAAGTCGGCGACGTCCAGGACGGCCTCGTTGCCGACCGAGATCGCGCCGCTGATGCCGATCCGGCGCTCGGAGACCTGGTTCATGACCAGGTTGAGCATCCCGCTGGACTGGAAGGCCAGCGCGACGTTGCCCGCGGTCAGGTCGGGCAGCGTCCCGCCGACCCAGGCGCCGATGCCGCGGGCCGGGGCGGCGTAGCCGAGGCTGTTCGGGCCGAGCAGCGCGACCCCGGCGGCGGCGGCCTTCCGCGCCAGCGCGAGCTGGCGGGCACTGCCCTCGGCGCCCTGCTCGGAGTAGCCGTCGGCGATGACGAGCATGGCCCGGACGCCGACCGCGATCACCTGGTCCAGCACGCCGTCGACGAGTTTCCCGCCCACCACCGAGACCACCAGCGACGGCCGCTCCGGCAGCGCGGCCAGGTCCGGGTAGCAGCGCAGACCGTCCACATCGGAGTACCGGGGATTCACCGCGTACACGTGCTCGGCCGGGACGCCGTGGTGGACGAGGTTGCGCAGCACGCTGGCCGAGTAGTGCTTGCCCGGGGAGGCGCCGACGACCGCGACGGCGCCGACGTCGAACAGGGCGTCGACCTCGACGGCGGCGCGAGCTGGGGCGATGGTCATGGGCACCTCTCTGTGCTGGCTACCGGCGGAACGACCAGGAAACCAAGAAATTCAGAACCGCAGCTTGGTCACCCGCAGGGTGGCCAGGCCGATGACGAGACTCACGACGGTGATGACGACGCCCAGGGCCGAGACGACGCTGAGGTTGCCGTTGACGAACAGGTCGAGCAGCTGGGTCGAGAGCAGCGGCGACGTGGCGGTCACCAGGAACGCGGCGATCGACAGCTCCCGGAAGCTGTTGAAGAAGATGAACGACCAGGCGCCCAGCAGCGGCGCCCGCACCAGCGGGACGGTCACGTGCCGCAGCACCCGGGCCGGCTTGAGCCCGCTGACCCGCGCGGCCTCCTCCAGCTCCGGCTTGATGCCCATCAGGCCGGGCTCGGCGTACCGCACCGCGTAGGGGACGTAGTTGGCCAGGAAGGCCAGCGTGATGCCGAAGATCGTGCCGTAGACGCCGATGTGCACGTGCAGGTAGAGCACCAGGAAGGCCAGGCCCATCACGACGCCCGGCACCGCCAGCGGCAGCCCGGCCAGCTGGCTCAGCGCGACCCCGGTGCGGCCGCGGCGGCGCACGATCACCCACGCCGCCAGCGCGCCGAGGGCGGTCGCCGCGGTCGCGGTCAGCACGCCGACGCTGATCGAGTTCCGCAGCGCGGTGAAGAACTGGGGATAGTTGAACAGCGTGTGGTAGTTGGCGGTCGTCCACTCCGAGAGGGTGCCGCCGAAGTTGCGCTGGAACGAGGCCACGAACACCGCGAGCACCGGCACCAGGTAGGTCAGCAGCAGCAGGATCATGAACGCGATCGCCGCGTACTTCCCCTTGCCCAGCGGCATCGGGGTCGGTCGGAAGGACTTGCCGCCGACCACCTGATACTTGTGCGACGCCCGCACGATCCGGTTCTGCGCCAGCAGCAGGACACCGAGGATCAGCACCAGGATCACGCCGTACGCGGAGGTGCTGGCGTAGTCGGCGATGAACGAGTCGTGCAGCCCGCGGTAGATGTCGGCGGTGAACACGTGCACGTTCGCCGGCACACCCAGGAAGATCGGCACCTCGAACGACTGCACCGACCGGATCGCCATCAGCAGGAACACCGACGCGAACGTCGGCCACAGCAGCGGCAGCGTGACCCGGCGCAGCACCATCAGCCGCCCGCCGCCGGCGACCTTGGCCGCCTCCTCCAGCGACGGGTCGATGCTGCGCAGCGGGCCGACCGCCATGAGGAACACCATCGGGGTGAACAGCAGCGACTCGACCAGGATCATCCCGGCCATGCTCTGCACGTTGAAGTCGCAGGTACCGGCCAGGTGGTTGCGGCAGAACTGGTTGATCAGGCCGTTGTTCGGTCCGAAGAGGAGGATCCAGCCGATGATCTTCACCATGCCGGGCAGGGCGAAGCCGAGGAACGCGGTCAGGTAGGCCAGCCACTTGGCCGGCATGTCGGTCCGGGCCACCAGCCAGGCCAGCGTCATCCCGAACACGAGCGCGCAGAAGCTCGCGCCGACCGAGAAGATCAGCGTCCCCTTGCCCGACCGGACCAGGTCGGTCTCGTCGAACAGCGCCTGGTAGGCGTTGAAGAACCCGGTCCGGCCCAGGATCGGGTCGGAGTTGACGCTCTGCCAGGCCATGATGACCAGCGGCGGGACGACGAGCAGGCCGAGGAGCAGCACCAGGATCAGCGACGGGTGCGGGCGCAACCGCCGCCAGGTCCGCCGGCCCGACCCGGCCGGGTCGGGCACCGACTCCGCGACGGCGGCGCTGCCGAGGATCTCCTCGGCGACACCGTCCGATGTGGACACGGTCATGGTGCTGCTCCTCTCGCCGTCCCTGCTCGTCGGGCGTTCGGACTTCTCAGATCACGCGTTGAACGAGGAGTTCAGCACGTCCTGCCACTTCTTGTACGCGGCCTGGTACGCGGCCACCGTCGGGAAGTCCTCCTCCGGCGCCCAGACCTTGAAGTCGGCCGGGGACAGCGGCGAGGAGTAGCCGAGGCCCTCCAGGATCTTCTGCCCCTCCGGGCCGAGCAGGAAGTCGTTCATCAGGACCGCCGCGGCCGGGTGCTTGGCGTTCTTGAGGATCGCGACGTCCCCGAGGTTGGGCACCACCGAGCCGACCGGGATCCACTTGACCGGCGAGCCCTTCTTGATCAGGTCGCTGGCGTGCGACTGGAACACGCTCGGGGACGCCCCGACCTCGCCCGAGCCGACCAGGCCCATCAGCGCGGCGCCGGAGACCGCCTGCACCTTCATGCCCTCCTGGCCGAGCTGCTTGAGCAACGCGGTGCCCTGCTGCTCGCCGAGGTCGTGCAGCACCGAGCCGACCCAGCGCACGCCGGTGGTGCTGGACGCGACCGAGGTCTGCTTGGCCAGCTCGGGCTTGGCCAGGTCCTGCAGGGTCTTCGGCACCAGGTCGCCGGCGACCTTCTGGGTGTTGTAGCCGAAACCGATGTAGGAGATGCGGTTCGTGGCGTACCGGACCGTGCCCGCGGCGGAACCGGCCTTCTTGTACGTGTCCGGGATCCTCGCCGCGGACAGGTTGCTGAAGTCGGCCAGCTGGCCCTGGTCGTTGAACAGCTCGATGCCGTCGGAGGTCACCTCGAGCGCGTCGGCCGAGGGCTGGCCGGCGGACAGCTCCTGCTTGACCCGCGTCACCACGTCGTTCTGGGCGCCGCGGAAGACGTTGATCTTGATGTACGGGTACTTGGCCGTGAAGGCCTTGGAGATGTTCTGGTACGAGTCGCCCGCGAGCGAGGTGTACCAGTTCAGCGCCCCCTCCTTGCGGGCCGCGTCCTCCAGCTGCTGCTGGCGGTCCGAACCGGACACCGTGAGGATGGCGGCCGCGCTGCCACCCCCGCTGCCGGTGCTCGTGCTGGTGCTGCAGGCGGTCGAGACCAACCCGATCAGCAGTGCCGCCGTGACCGCGCCCAGCGGTCGGCGGCGCAGCAGTCGGGTCGTCGTACGGGACATCGGTCGGGTCGTGCGAGGCATCGCCGCCTCCTCGTCGTCAGCGTGGTGTTGCGGGAATCAGGGGGGTTTCCACCCGTACGCCGAGACCGGGCTCGTCCGGCGCGACGGCCGAGCCGGACTCGATCTCCAGGCCGGTGGCCACGTCGCCGGTGAGCCGGGCGAACTCGCCCACCTCGCCGGCGTCCTCGCCGCCGGGCAGGGCCGCCGCCGCGTGCAGCGCGGCTGCGTTCATGATGCGGCTGCCGACGTGCGCGCCGATCCGGTAGCCGACCCCGTGTGCGTGGCACAGGTTGGCCGCCAGCAGCAGCGCGTCGATGCCGCCGAGCTTGCTGAGCTTGAGGCTGACCGCGTCGACGGCCCGCTCCCGCAGCAGCTCCCGGATGGCCGGCAGCGAGTCGGCGGCCTCGTCGGCCTCGATGGTCAGCTCGCTGTGCTCGGTGACGTACTTCAGGCCGATGAGGTCGTGCTGGGGTACCGGCTGCTCGAAGACCGCGACGTCGTAGCGGACGATCGCGGCGCCGAACGCGACGGCGCCCTTGCGGTCGTAGCTCTGGTTGGCGTCCACGGTCAGCACGGCGTCCGGCCCGACCGCCTCCCGGATCGCCCGGACCCGATCGACGTCCAGGGCCGGCGGCGTGTTCTCGACCTTGATCTTGAAGTGGTCGTAGCCCTCGTCGGCCAGTCCGGCGGCGACCTTGGCCATGTCGTCGGGCGCCTTGAGCGCGAGGATCCGGTTGGCCCGCAGGCGTTTCGGCCCGGGCGCGCCGAGCAGGCGGTACACCGGCGCACCCACGGTCTGGCCGAGCAGGTCCCACCAGGCCTGGTCCACCATGGACCGGACCGGCGCGACCAGCGTCGGGCTCCACGGGTTGCCGACCAGCGCGAAGTGGTCGGCCGGGTCGGCGGCGAGCACCCGGGGCAGGTGCGCCCGGGCGACCGCCTCCATCACCTCGATGTCGTAGCCGAGGTGCGGGATCTCCGAGGCCCAGCCGAGCCCGACGCGTCCGTCGTCGTCGACGAGCTCCAGCAGCAGGCCGATGCTCTCCGCCCGGGCCCCCAGCGCGAACCGCCAGGTCGGGTCGGTCTTGGGCATGACGACGCGGGTGAGCCGGGCGTCGGCGAAACGGCGGGATCCCATCGGGCTCAGTCGCGCACGAGCTCGAAGCGGGGCAGCGAGAACCCCTCGGCCGGGTGGTCCTCGTACACGACCCGGACCGGGGTGCCCACGGCCATCAGGCTTTCCGGCACCTCGCCCACGATCGTCGAGCTGATCAGCGGTCCCTCGTCCAGCTCCACCAACGCGTACGTGTAGGGCACGTCGTCGGTGAAACCGGGGTGGAACGCCCAGTGGTGCCGGTTCATCGCGAAGATGCGGCCGCGGCCACTGCCGGGCTGCCACGACATGTTCCGGGCGAACTCCTCGTTCTCGTGCTTGATGCAGAAGGCCTTCGGCCAGTACTGCGCACCGCAGGTGTGGCAGGTCCACAGCAGCAGCTGGTGTTCCTTCAGCCCGTTCCAGAACGCCTCGTTGTCGGCGTCGATGTTCGGGAACGGCTTGGTCCAGGGCTTCGGCTCGGTCTCGGTCATCACGCCACCCCCAGGATCGTGCTGGTGTGGATGGAGCACATGCCCGGCGACACCAGCTCGCCGCCGTGGCCGGTGGCGAGCACGGTCTCGCAGTCGGGCACCTGCCGCTCGCCGGCCTGCTTGCGCAGCTGGGTCACGCCCTCGGCCCAGCCGGTCAGGTCGCCCAGGTGCCAGTTGGACAGCAGCCCGCCGCCGGTGTTGACCGGGATCGAGCCGCCGGGCCCGATCGCGCCGGACTCCACGAACGTGCCGCCCTGGCCCTTCTCGCACCAGCCGTAGTCCTCCAGCTGGAAGAGCACCTCGGCGGTGAAGCAGTCGTAGAGCTGGGCGCAGTCGATGTCCTGCACGCCGGACAGGCCGGCCTGCTCGAACGCCTTGGCCTTGGCCGGGGCGACGGCCATCTCGGTGAAGTTCCGCTTCTCCCACCAGAGTTCCGCGGCGACCTCGCCGAAACCCTGGCCCTGCACGTACACCGGCTGCTGGGCGCAGTCCTTGGCCCGCTCCTCGGTGGTGAGGATGAACGCGATCGCGCCGTCGGAGACGAGGCTGACGTCGAGCAGGTGGTACGGCTCGACGACCCAGGGCGAGTTCTGGTGGTCCTCGACGGTGATCGGCCGGCCGTACATGCGGGCCTCGGGGTTCAGGCAGGCCCAGGACCGCTCGGCCACCGAGATCGCGCCGAGCTGGGCGCTGGTCGTGCCGTACACGGCCATGTGCCGGGCCGCCATCCAGCTGTGGTGGCTGGCCGCGCGGACGTCGCCGAGCGGCTTGCCCCAGTAGCCCTCCTTGTCGGCGTGCGCCATACCGCGCATGCCCTTCTTCTTCGTCGCCTGGGACTTGGTGTAGTCGTCCACGGCGCCGACGCAGAGCACGTAGTTGGCCAGCCCGCGGTCCAGGAACCCGGTGGCGACGGCGGTCGCGAGGCCGGCGAGCGCGCCGCCGCGGCCGACGGTGAAGTAGAACTGGGCCGGCACGCCGAGCACCCGGGTGAAGACGTCCGAGTAGTTGGCGCGATCGCCGCCGCCACCGGTGCGGCGCAGGTCCAGCGCCCCGTCGATGTCGCGGATGGACAGTCCGGCGTCGGCGATCGCCCGGCGGGCGGCCTCGGCGGCCATCATCCGCTGGCTGGTCCCCGGTGGGGCGGAGTGGACGGTCCCCAAGCCGGCGACGGCGATCCGTTGCCTACCAGTCATTCGCGTTCCTCCGGCCGCTGCACCGCCGCGACGGTGTGGGTGGGATGGGATGGGCAAGTGCCCATCTGCGGGCCGAGGCGGACCCGCACTGAGTCGGAGTATGGCTTGAAGGTCTGTCCTTTAGCAAGGAGATGTTACGAGCCCGCGTCGGGTTAGCGTTCCCTAACCCGGGAGCCGTTCCAGGCGTGAAAACCCCGTATTCATAGGGTTTCCGGGCTCTTTCCGGCTTGACCGTCGGCCACATTGCTGTCGCAATGGTCAGTCCATTTGGATTCAAGAATCAAGCCGGGAGTTCTCGAGGTCGAGCTCGCGGCCGATGGCGTCGGCCGGGATCTCGTCGGCGTCGCGCATCTGGACCAGCCGGCGCTGCGCGTCCAGCACCGCGTGCACGGTCCGCTGTAGGCCTGGGATCCGGTCCGCCACCCCGTCCTCGTCGACCTGACGCTTGCGGGCCGGCGGCCAGCGGCGGCGGCGGCGGCGGCGGCGGCGGCGGCGGCGGCGGCGGCGGCGGCGGCGGCGGCGGCGGCGGAAGTCGTACCATGCCCTGGAGGCGTTCGAGGGTGTCCGGACGGTCCAGTCCTCCTCGCCCAGCTCCCGCAGGCGTTGCCGGGCCGCGTCGGTCGCGGCCAGCCGGGCGTGCAC
>DASYKU010000155.1 GCA_035995165.1 Mycobacteriales bacterium | reverse complement strand
TACGACGAGGGTGGCCAGCTGACCGAGAAGGTGCGGCGCAAGCCGTTCTCGGTGGTGCTGTTCGACGAGGTGGAGAAGGCCCACCCGGACGTCTTCAACACGCTGTTGCAGGTGCTGGAGGACGGCCGGCTGACCGACGGTCAGGGCCGGATCGTGGACTTCAAGAACACCGTCCTGATCCTCACCACCAACCTCGGCACCCGGGACATCGCCAAGGCGGTCTCGCTCGGGTTCCAGGCCGGCAACGACACCGCGAGCAACTACGAGCGGATGAAGAACCGGGTCACCGACGAGCTCAAGCAGCATTTCCGCCCGGAGTTCCTCAACCGGATCGACGACATCATCGTCTTCCACCAGTTGAGCCAGGAGGAGATCGTCGACATCGTCGAGATCATGCTCACCCGGGTCGACGGCGCTCTGAAGAACAAGGACATGGGCCTGGAGCTCACCGTCAGCGCCAAGGCGCTGCTGGCGAAGAAGGGCTGGGACCCGGTGCTCGGGGCCCGGCCGTTGCGCCGGACCATCCAGCGCGACATCGAGGACTCGCTGTCCGAGAAGATCCTGTTCGGCGAGCTGACCGCCGGCCAGATCGTGGTGGTCGACACCCAGGGCGAGGGCGACGCGGAGGAGTTCACCTTCCGCGGCGAGGCCAAGCCCGCCCCGGTGCCGGACACGCCGCTGGTCGTGGACGTCGCGGGCGGCGCTGAGGAGTAGGTCCGTACGACGTGACGAAGGGCGGGACCCCGATCGGGGGTCCCGTCCTTCGGCGTTTCCGTCATGCGGTCCGGCGGCGGAACAGGACGGCCGCGCCGGCGTACGCGACCAGGAGCAGGCCGGCGCACCAGACGATCGCCTGCAGCCCGTACGAGCCGATTCCGGTGCCGAGCAGCAGCCCGCGCAGGGTCTCGGTGATCGGCGTGACCGGCTGCACGTCGGCCACCGCCCGCAGCCCGGCCCGCATCGTGTCGGTCGGCACGAACGCGCTGGACAGGTAGGGCAGGAACAGCACCAGGAAGGTGAACCCGTTCGCGCCCTCGACGGTGCGGACCAGCAGCCCGAAGCAGACCGCGACCCAGGACAGTGCCAGCACCCAGAGCAGCAGCATCCCGGCGACCGCGAGCCACTCCAGCGCACCCGCGTCCGGCCGGAACCCGGTCAGGTACGCCACCCCGATCACCAGCACGGTCGCCAGCGCGTTGCGGGCCAGGCTCGCCACGACGTGCCCGGTGAGCACGGCGGAGCTGACGATCGGCATCGACCGGAACCGGTCCACGATGCCCTCGGAGAGGTCCTGGGCCACGTCCACCGCGGTCGACGCGGCGCCGTAGCCGGTGCAGAGCAGGATGATCCCCGGCACCACGTAGTTCGCGTAGTGGCCGGTCGGGTCGATGGCGCCGCCGAAGACGTAGACGAACATCAGCATCAGCACCACCGGCAGGATCACCGACATCAGCAGCGACTCCAGGTTGCGCACGGTGTGCCGTACGGACCGGCCCACCATCGCGCCGGTGTCGGCGACGGCGAAGGTCAGCGTGCTCATCGGGTGGCTCCTTCGAGGGTGCGGGACTCCGTGCGGTCGGTCAGGGTGCGGAAGACGTCGTCGAGGGTGGGCCGGTGCGCGGTCACCGTCCGGACCGGGATGCCGCCCTCCGCGAGCGTGTTGAGCACGTGCCGCAGGTGGCCGGCCGTGCCGTCGGTGGCGACCCAGACGGTCTCCTCGGCCGTGCGGACCACGGTGTCGCCGAGCAGCGCGAGCGCGGGCCCGGCCGGGCCGGCCAGCAGCAGCGAGACCTGCTCGGTGCCGACCCGGCGCTTGAGCTCGTCGGCGCTGCCGGCGGCGACGACCCGGCCGCCGTCCAGCACCGCGATCAGGCCGGCCAGCCGGTCGGCCTCCTCCAGGTACTGCGTGGTCAGGAAGATCGTCACCCCGTCGGCGGCGAGCTCACCGACGACGTCCCAGACCGCCTGCCGGCTGCGCGGGTCCAGCCCGGTGGTCGGCTCGTCCAGGAACAGCACCTCGGGCCGGGCGATCAGGCTCATGGCCAGGTCGACCTTGCGGCGCATGCCGCCGGACAGGCTCCGGACCCGGCTGCGGGCGTCCGCGGTGAGCTCCAGCAGGTCGAGCAGCTCGGCCGCCCGGCGCCGGCGCTCGGCCCGGCCCAGGTGCCGCAGCCGGCCCATCAGCAGCAGGTTCTCCTCCGCCGTGAGCTGCTCGTCGACCGCGGCGAACTGACCGGTCAGGCTGATCGCCCGCCGGACCGCCGCGGGCTCGCCGACCACGTCCCGGCCGCAGACCCGGGCCCGGCCGCCGTCCGGCGGCTGGAGCGTGGCCAGGATCCGCACGGTCGTCGTCTTGCCGGCCCCGTTCGGGCCGAGCAGCGCGAACACCGAGCCGCGGGCGACGGTCAGGTCGACCCCGGCCAGCACGGTCTTCGGCCCGTACGCCTTGCGCAGGCCGATCGTCTCCACTGCGTTCACCGGGGTGCTCCCTCCAAGTTCGTGTATGTCGTACACAAGTTAGAGTAGGTCATACACAGTCTTAGGATGTCAAGCGATGAACGAGACCCCGCCCGGACTGCCGCCGGCGATCGTGCAGCTCTGGGGGCTGTCCGCGCCGGCCCGCCGGGGCGGCCCCAAGCCCGCCCTGAGCCTGGAACGGATCGTCGCGGCCGCGATCGAGCTGGCCGACGCCGGCGGGCTGGCCGCGCTGTCGATGAGCCGGCTGGCCGAGAAGCTCGGCTTCACCACGATGTCCCTCTACCGGTACGTGGCCAGCAAGGACGACCTGCTGGTGCTCTGCCTGGACGCGACGCTCGCGGCCGCGCCGGACCTCGACCCCGAGTCCGGCTGGCGGGTGCAGCTGGAGGGCTGGGCCGGGGCGCTGCGGGTCCGGTACCAGCAGCACGGGTGGATGCTGGACGTCCCGATCAGCGGGCTGCCGGCCGGGCCGAACCAGCTGGTCTGGTTCGAGCGCGGGTTGCGGGCGCTGGCCGGCACCACGCTGGAGGCCCAGGAACGGGCCAGCACGGTGCTGCTGCTGTCCACGTACGTCCGGGGGCAGGTCCAGATGGTCGCCGACCTGGTGCGGGCGGCGGTGCCCGAGTCGGGGCCGCCGGTCGACTGGGCCGCGGTGGTCCGCCAGGTCGCCGACCCGGAGCGGTTCCCCGAGGTGGCGAAGCTGGTCTCCGGCGGGGTGTTCGACGACGAGTTCGACGAGTTCCCGGACGACGAGTTCGCCTTCGGCCTGCGCCGGATCCTCGACGGCGTCGAGGTGCTGCACCGGTCTAGGGTTTCCGGGTGAAGCTGACCAAGTTCCCGCACGCCTGCTTCCGGATCGAGCAGGACGGCGCGGTCCTCGTCGTCGATCCGGGCGGCTTCTCGGAGCCGGCGGCCGCGCTGCACGGTGCGGACGCCGTGCTGATCACCCACGAGCACGCCGACCACGTCGACGTCGAGGCGCTCAAGGCCGCCGCCCACCCGGGGCTGGCCGTCTACACCCACCCGGACGTGGCCGCCCAGCTGACCGAAGTGGACGCGTCGGTGACGCCGGTGGTGCCCGGGGATGCCTTCACCGCGGCCGGGCTGTCCGTCCGGGTGTTCGGGGACCGGCACGCACACATCCACGAGGACGTGCCGGACCTGGCCAACAACGCGTACCTGATCGACGGGCGGCTCTACTACGCCGGCGACTCGTTCGCCGAGCCCGGCGTCGAGGTGGAGACGCTGATGGTGCCGATCGGGGCGCCCTGGATGAAGATCGCCGAGGCGATCGACTACGTCCGGGCGGTGGCGCCGCAGCGGGCCCACCCGACCCACGACGCGGTGCTGTCGGCGGCCGGGCAGGCGGTGTCCGACAACTGGATCGCGCAGCGCGGCGGCACCGACTACTCCCGCCTGGACCTCGGCAAGGCGATCCAGCTCTGACCCGCCCGGCCCGCCCGACGGCCCGCCCGGCGCGGCCCGGCCGGCGTGGCCCGCCCCGGCCGTGGTCGGCTCGCGTGGGTCGGGCTGGCGGGTCAGCTGGGTGCGAGGGTGCCGGGCAGGGCGAAGGTTCCGTCGGGGAGCGGGTCGATCAGGCCGTCGGCGACGAGACCGTCCAGGGCCCGGGCCCGCTGCACGTCGTCGGACCAGACCCGGTCCAGTGCGCCCATCGGGACCGGCCCCTCGCTTCCGCGCAGCACGTCCAGCAGCAGCCCGCGCACCTGCCGGTCGGTCCCGGCGAACCGCTGCGGTCGGGTCACCCGACCGTCGTACGGCGGACATCCGGCCGTCCGCCAGGCGCACGAGCCGACGATCGGACAGTCGGCGCATCGGGGCGAGCGAGCGGTGCAGACGAGCGCGCCGAGCTCCATCGTGGCGACCCCGAACCGGGCCGCCCGGGCCGGCCGCAGCGGCAGCAGCGCCTCGACCGTGGCCAGGTCCCGGGTGGTCGACGGCGGCCCGGCGTCGCCCTGCCCGAGCACGGCCCGCGCGACCACCCGGCGCACGTTGGTGTCGACCACCGGATGGCGCTGCCCGTAGGCGAACGAGGCCACCGCCCGGGCCGTGTACGTGCCCACCCCGGGCAGCGCCAGCAGCTCGTCCACATCGGCGGGGACCACCCCGCCGTACCGCTCCACGATGGCCCGGGCCGCCTCGTGCAGCCGCAGCGCGCGCCGGGGGTAGCCGAGCTTCCCCCACATCCGCACGGCCTCACCGGAGGGTGCGGCGGCGCAGTCGGCCGGCGTCGGCCACCGCACCAGCCAGGCCTCGTACGCGGGCAGCACCCGGGCCACCGGCGTCTGCTGCAGCATCAGCTCGCTGACCAGCACGGCCCAGGCGGAGACGCCGGGGCGCCGCCAGGGCAGGTCCCGGGCGGCGGTGTCGTACCAGTCCAGCACCGAGTCGGCGAATCCCTCCATCGCGCGCGAGACTAACCCGCCCCGGCGCCCGGAGCCGGCGGCGGCTCCCGTCCGCGGCCCCCCGAGCCGGGCGCGCCGGGAGGCGTGCGCTCCAGCTCCCGCCCCGGCCGCCGGAGGCGGCCGAGACCAGGGCCGGCCGTCCCGGCGCGGCACCCGGGCGCGGGGGATCGACGCGGTTACGGTGATCCACGTGCTGCATCCGGTCGGCCCCCTGCCGCCGCAGATCTACTGGCGGCGGCGGGCTCTGGCCTTCGCCGCCGTGGTCGTGGTGCTGCTGCTGATCTGGGCGATCCTGCCCGGCGGCGGCGACCAGCCCCGGGACACCGCGGCCGCGCTCGGCTCCTCCCCGAGCCCGACGGTGCCGGCGGCCGCGCCGACCTCGCTGACCGCGACCGCACCGAGCGGCGACCCGGGCCGGCCCGCGGGCGGCGGCCCGGCGGTCACCACGGCGCCGACCACCCCGGCCCGGACGACGCCGGCCCGCACGACACCCCCGCCGGCGCCGCCGAAGTCCTGCTCGGACTCGGCGATCCGGGTCAGCGTGGCGCCGAAGCAGCCGTCGTACCCGGTCGGCCAGAACCCCGTGCTGGACCTGCAGGTCCGCAACATCTCCGGGGTCGCCTGCACCCGCGACCTCGGCGCCTCGCTGCAGGAGATCCTGCTCTACCGGGGCTCGACCCGGCTCTGGTCCAGCAACGACTGCTTCCCCGGCGGCGGCCGGGACGCCGAGCTGCTGCGGCCCGGCGCGGTCGAGAGCTTCTCGGTGACCTGGTCCGGGCTCGGCTCGCGGCAGAAGTGCCAGGGCACCCGGACCCGGGTCGGCGCCGGCGCCTACACGCTGATCGGCCGGCTCGGCGCCGTGATCAGCAAGCGGGCCCCGATGGTCCTGAAGTAGCCGCTCAGACGTACCGCTCGAGGATCGAGGACTCGGCCAGCCGGGACAGGCTCTCCCGGATCGAGCGGGCCCGGGACTCGCCGACCCCCTCGACCGCCTGCAGGTCGTCCACGGTCGCCGCGAGCAGCTTCTGCAGCCCGCCGAAGTGGTCGACCAGCCGGTCCACGATCGCGCCGGGCAGCCGCGGCACCTTGGCCAGCAGCCGGTAGCCGCGCGGGCTGACCGCGGTCTCCAGCGACTCCAGGGTGGCGGCGAAGCCGAGCCCGCGGGCGACCGCGCCCAGGTCGAGCAGCTCGGTCGCGGACAGCGTGGCCAGCTCGGCCAGCGCCTCCTCGATGGTCCTCACGCGGCGGCTGTTGTCCGGCACGTAGTCCCGCGCGACCAGCGCGCGCTCGCCGTCCACGCCGGCCAGCAGCTCCTCCAGCTGCAGCGAGAGCAGCCGGCCGTCGGTGCCGAGCTCGACGACGTACCCGTCGATCTCGTCGGCGATCCGGCGCACCATCTCCAGCCGCTGCGCCACCGCGGTCGCGTCCCGGACGGTGACCAGGTCCTCGATCTCCAGCGCGGACAGCGTCCCGGAGACCTCGTCCAGCCGCAGCTTGTAGCGCTCCAGCGTGGACAGCGCCTGGTTGGCCCGGGACAGGATCGCGGCCGAGTTGTCCATCACGTACCGGCGGCCCTCGACGTAGAGGCCGATGACGCGCATCGACTGGCTGACCGAGATCACCGGGTAGCCGGTCTGCGAGGAGACCCGCTGGGCGGTGCGGTGCCGGGTGCCGGACTCCTCGGTCGGGATGCTCGGGTCCGGCATCAGCTGGGTGGCCGCCCGCACGATCCGGGAGCCGTCCGTGGCCAGCACCACCGCGCCGTCCATTTTGGACAGCTCGCGCATGCCGGTCGCGGAGAACTCCACGTCCAGCGGGAAGCCGCCGGTGCACAGCGACTCGACCAGCTTGTCGTAGCCGAGCACCACCAGCGCGCCGGTGTTGCCGCGAAGGATCCGCTCGAGACCGTCCCGCAGGCCGGTCCCGGGCGCGATCATGGCGAGGGTCGTGCGGAGCTTGTCCTCGCGGTCCGGCACCGCCACCTGCTCTCCCCGGGTCACTGACGGCGTCAGTCTACGGTCGCGTGTCGAATGAACACCGCACGTGATCGCTCCCCTACGCCGTCGTGAACCGTACCCGCCTCATCGGACAAGGACGGGACGTGAGGATTCCGACATGAGCAGCGCCACCGAGGCGCGGACCGACGGCGAGCTGATCGCCGCCTCGGTGCCGGCGGGCGAGCAGTTCGCGGCGGTGTTCGACCGGCACGCCCGGACCGTGCACCGCTACCTCGCCCGTCGGGCCGGCACCGCCGCCGCCGACGACCTGCTGGCGCAGACCTTCCTGGTCGCCTTCGAGACCCGGGCCCGGTACGACGCGTCCCGGCCGGACGCGCTGCCCTGGCTCTACGGCATCGCGACCAACGTGCTGCGCCGGGCCCGGCGGGACGAGATCCGGCTCTACCGGGCGCTGGCCCGCAGCGGGGTCGACCCGGACGCGCCGTCCCCGGCCGACGGGGTGGCCGACCGGGTCGACGCCCGGGCCGCCACCGCGGCGCTGGCCGGCGTGCTGGCCGGCCTGGCCGCCGGCGACCGGGACGTGCTGCTGCTCGTCGCCTGGGGCGGGCTGTCCCAGGACGAGGTCGCCCTCGCACTCGAGCTGCCGCTCGGCACCGTCAAGTCCCGACTGCACCGGGCCCGTACGCAGCTGCGTGCGGCCCTGTCCACAGAGGAGCGTTCCCATGGATGAGCTGGACCTGCTGAGCCGGGTACGCGACGACGTCCCCGAGCTGGACGAGCTGACCGCACGCCGGATCCGCGCGGCCGTCCTGACCCCGGCGCCCCGGATCCGCGCCGGCGTCCTGGCCCCGGCGCCCCGGGTACGCCGGGCCCGGCTGCGGGCCGGGGTCGCGGCCGCCGCGGTCGCCGCCGTGCTGGGCGGGTCGGTCGCCGTCACCGGAGTGGGGTCGGGCGGCGACGCACCGATCGGGGCGACCGCCGCGGCGGCCGACGTGCTGACCGCGGCCGCGACGGCGGCGCTGCGCGGCGGCTTCCCGGCGGCGGGACCCGGCCAGGTCCTGTACCGGCGCACGATCCAGCGGGACTTCATCGACAGCCCGTCCGCGGCGATCAGCCTGAGGGTTCTTCGGGCCGGCCCGAAGAACCTGCCGGCCGCGCACAGCTGCGGCTCGGTGACCGAGGTCTGGGCGCCCGCGGACGTCAAGGCCGACGGTCTGAGCCGGCAGGTCGGCGGGCTGCTGCGCCCCGGCCCCGAGGGCGACCCGGCGCAGGAGCAGAAGGACCCGCGCTGCAAGCCGGTCGCGAACCGGACGCGGCTGCCGGCCGCGGCCCAGCACGACACCGAGGAACTGCGGGCCCTGCCCATGGACCCGCACGCCCTGTACGAGGCGGTCAGCAAGCGGGTCGGGTACGTCGGCAGCCCCAGCAACCCCGGCCTGACCATGCTCGAGCTCACCCGGCTCACGACCGCGTCGGCGTCACCCCTGCTGACCCCGCGGCGGATCGCGGCGCTGTTCCGGGCGATGACGTACGTGCCCGGGGTTCGGCTGGCCGGACCGGGCCGGGACCTGCTCGGCCGGCGCGGGATCGTCCTGGAGTGGAGCTGGAGCACCGGTGAGGTCCAGCAGGTCATCATCGACCCGCACGACGGGCAGGTGCTGGGCAACCGGGTGGTGTTCACCCAGGACACCGAGACCACCCAGATCCGGGTCGCGCCGCACGAGCCGCTCAAGGTCACCGGCTTCTCCGCGAGGCTCGTCCCGGCCGGCTCGAGGTGGCTGGACAAGGCCACCGTCACCGGCGTGGTGGACCGCATCGGACAGCGCCCCTGAGCCTTCCGGTGGGGCGGGCGCGCGGCTCAGCGCGGGAGGGTGCGCAGCGCGGCACCGAGGTCGGCGACCTCGGTGACGCGCATCCCCGGCGGCACCGGCCCGGGCTCCGGCGGCACCAGCGCGGCGGTGAAGCCGAGCCGGGCCGCCTCGGCCAGCCGCCGGCCGACCGCGCCGACCGGGCGGACCTCGCCGGACAGCCCGACCTCGCCGAGCACCACGGTCGCGGTCGGGATCGGCGCGTCCCGGGCCGCGGAGGCGACCGCGAGCGCCAGCGCCAGGTCGGCGGCGGGCTCGGTCACCCGGACGCCGCCGACGGTCGCGGTGAACACGTCGTCGTCGCCCAGCTTGACCCGGCCGCGCCGCTCCAGCACGGCCAGCACCATCGCCACCCGGGCCGAGTCCAGCCCGCTCACGGCCCGCCGCGGGGTCGCCAGGGTGGACCGGGCCACCAGCGCCTGCACCTCGGCCAGCAGCGGCCGGCGGCCCTCCACGGTCACGGTCACGCAGGTGCCGGCCACCGGCTCCGTACGCCGGGACAGGAACAGGCCGGACGGGTCCGGCAGCCCCTCGATCCCGCCGTCGGTCAGCTCGAAGCAGCCGACCTCGTCGGCCGGGCCGAACCGGTTCTTCGTCGCCCGGACCAGCCGCAGCGTCGAGTGCCGGTCGCCCTCGAACTGCAGCACCACGTCGACCAGGTGCTCCAGCACCCGCGGCCCGGCGATCGCGCCGTCCTTGGTCACGTGCCCGACCAGCACGGTCGCCATCCCGCGGGCCTTCGCCACGGCGATCAGCGCGGCCGCGACCGCGCGGACCTGGGTCACGCCGCCGGCCGTGCCCTCCACCACCGGGGAGGCGATCGTCTGCACCGAGTCGACCACCAGCAGGCCCGGCTCGACCGCGTCGACGTGCGCCAGCAGCGCGGCCAGGTCGGTCTCCGCGGCCAGGTAGAGCCGCGGGTGCAGGGCGCCAGTCCGCTCGGCCCGCAGCCGGACCTGGGCCGCGGACTCCTCGCCCGTGACGACCAGCGCGGTGCCGCCGGCCGCGTAGTGCTTGGCCACCTCCAGCAGCAGGGTGGACTTGCCGACCCCGGGCTCGCCGGCCAGCAGCAGCACCGCGCCGGGGACGAGACCGCCGCCGAGCACCCGGTCCAGCTCGCCGAGGCCGGTCGGCCGGGCCCGGGCCGCCTCGACGTCGATCTCGGCGATGGGCCGGGCGGGCGCGGTGACGACGCCGGCGGTGACCGCGGCGCTCAGCGGGCGCAGGCCGACCGGCCCGGCCCCGACCTCACCGACGGACCCCCAGGCCTGGCACTCCGGGCAGCGGCCCACCCACCGGGGCGGGGTGTGCCCGCACTCCGAGCACTTGTACGCCGCCCGATCCCGCGTCTTCGCCACGGCCGAGAACGTAGCCGGGCGGTCCGACAGAACCGGGGCTAGCCCTCGGCGGGGGTCACGGTCGGCGCCAGCGAGACCTGACCGGTGGGCACGCCGACCGCGATCGTCAGCGTCACCGGGCCGGCCTTCTGGAAGGTCAGCGTCACCTGCAGGGACTGGGCCGGGTAGAGCTTCTCGGTCAGGTCGGTCAGCACCACCGACGGGCCGTCGTCGGCGAACGAGACGTACCCGTTGGCCGGGATCGAGATCTGCGCCGGCGCCGCCGCGGTCGGCGTCGGGCTCTCGGTCGGCGACGCGGACGCGCTGCCGGACGGGGACGCGGAGCCGGACGCGCTGTCGGAAGGGGACGCGGAGCCGGACGCGGTGTCCGACGGCGAGGCCGAGCCGGACGCCGTGTCGGACGGGGAGGCGCTGTCCGAGGCGGACGCGCTCGCCGACGGCGAGTCGCTGCCCGGCGCGGCCGTGGCCGACGGGTCGGTGATCGCGACGCTGTCCGCCGCGGGCGACGTCACCGACGTCAGCGTGTCGCTGGCGATGCCCTGGTTGGTGATCACCATCCGCAGCCGCGCGGTCGCGCCCTTGTCGTAGAGGCCGTCGGTCGGGTATTCCAGCGCGGCGTCGCGGATCGACAGCTGGCCGACCTCGGCCATGCTGCCGTCGACGGTGGGGTGCTGCTCGGCGGTCTGCGCGATCTGCCCCGCACCGCAGCCGGCGAGCGCGAGCCCGCCCACGACAACCAGCCCGGCCAGCGCGGACCGGGACGTCGAGCGGATCACGGCCACCGGCCTCCTGTCGTACGGGCGGAACGTCGAGCCGTCAGCGTAGCGGCGGCGCTCCCGGCCTACCCGCGCAGGTCAGCGCAAAGCGGTTCCCGACCCGACCAGCAGCGCGACGTCCACCGCCGCGACGACCAGCACGCCCAGGAACGCCGCCCGCGATCCCGGCCGCCGGCCCAGCACCGCGGCGCCCACCCCGCAGACCACGGCCACCACCACGGCGCCGGCCCCGAGCACCCCGGGCGGACCCGGCGGTCCCAGCGCGAGCACCACCGAGGCGGCGGTCAGCAGCAGCCCGGCGGCGACCCGGGAGCCGGTCGGGCCGAGCCGGTGCGGCAGCCCCCGTACGCCGGTGGCCAGGTCGTCGGCGATGTCCGGCAGCACGTTGGCGAAGTGCGCGCCCGTGCCGAGCAGCGCGCCCGCGGCGACCAGCCAGCCGAACACCGGGTGCCCCGGCAGCCCGGCGGTGACGAACGCCGGCAGCAGCCCGAACGAGACCCCGTACGGCAGGACCGAGAGCACGCTCCGTTTCAGTCGCAGGTTGTACGACCAGGCCGAGAGCACCGCGACCAGGTGCAGCGAGCCGGCCTGCCACCCGGACAGCAGCGACAGCGGCACCACCGCGACCGCGGCCACCAGCATCGCGGCCCGCAGCGTCGCCGCCGTCAGCGCCCCGGCGGCCAGCGGCTTGTCCGCCCGCCGGACCCGGACGTCGCGGTCCCGGTCGAGGTAGTCGTTCATCCAGCCGACCGAGAGCTGCCCGGCCAGCACCGCGGCGGCGACCGCGACCGTCCCGCCGACCCCGCGCCCGACCGCGGCCGCCAGCGCCGCCGCCACCGCGGTCACGGCGGCGGTCGGCTCCGGATGGCAGGCCCGGACCAGCCCACGCAGGGTCCCCACGGGCAGACCGTAGAGACCGGCGGCTCAGCTTGCCGGTGCGGCCTCGGGTACGAGCTGGTCGAGCTCGCTGTCCAGCGTCTGGATGGACGCTCCCGGCAGCACCCGCTGGATCTGGCCGCCGCCGGTGACGAGCACCAGCACCGGGCCGCCGGGCACCCGCCTGCCGTCCTTCTCCGCGTTGTAGCGCTGCGCGACCGTGCCGGTCGGCTCGGCCAGCCGGGTCGCGGTCGCGTCGGTCAGCCCGGCCGGGAGCGTCGGCAGGGTCCGGTCGACGAGGTAGAAGTTCACGTTGTGCCGGCGGGCGGCGGCGCCGGCGCCGGCCAGCGCGGTGTCGCAACCGCAGCCGTCCGGGGCCAGCGCGAACACGCCGGGCCGGAACCCGCGGATCCGGCGCGGGCTGCCGTCCCGCATCCGGACGATCACGTCGGGCAGCGGGTCGGTCTGGGCCACGCCGAGGGTGGTGACGGTGCCGGCGGTCCGGCGCGGCTGGAAGAGCACCAGCAGCCCGGCCACCCCCGCGATCAGCAGCACGGCGACCAGCACCATCGGCGCGGTCGTCCGGCCCGGGGCGGTCAGCCGCCGCAGCCGGCCGCGCCGGCGTTGCACCCGGCGCTCCCGGCGCAGGGCCCGGACCTCGGCGTCCAGCTCGCTGATGTCGTCGGGGACGACGATCCGGTCGACCCAGGAAGCCCCACCGGCCTCACCGGACCGGTCGTCGTCGTCATCACGGCGCACTCGTCCACTCTCCGCTCGCGCCGCGGTGGGCGCAACGTACCGGCTCGCCCGATTGTCCACGGAGATCGGCTTCCGCCCGGTCCGTACGGACCCCGGCAGCACGCGGATCTCCGCTTGTCAACCCCCCGCCTTACCCAGCCCGTGGTCCTGACCTGCAGAAACGTGGATCGTAGATGGTGAGGTCGGCTCCGCGTCGTGTTATTCTGGGGTGTAGCGAAAGGGGTCACAGACACATGGTTTTCAAGGTCGGCGAGACCGTCGTCTACCCGCACCACGGGGCAGCTGTCATCGAGGCCATCAGGACCCGCGTGATCAAGGGCGAGGAAAAGATCTACCTCGTCCTCAAGGTAGCCCAGGGCGACCTGACGATCGAGGTGCCGTCCGCGAACGCCGAGATCGTCGGTGTCCGCGACGTCGTCGGTCAGGAAGGCCTGGACAAGGTCTTCGAGGTCCTGCGCGCACCTCACACGGAGGAGCCGACCAACTGGTCGCGGCGTTACAAGGCCAACCTCGAGAAGCTCGCCTCCGGCGACGTGAACAAGGTGGCCGAGGTCGTTCGCGACCTGTGGCGGCGTGACCGGGAGCGCGGCCTGTCCGCGGGGGAGAAGCGCATGCTCTCCAAGGCCCGGCAGATCCTGGTCAGCGAGCTCGCGCTCGCCGAGGGCACCAACGAGGACAAGGCCGAGGTCCTGCTCGACGAGGTCCTCGCGTCCTGACGAGCGCGGGTCCGTGATCGTCACCGGCGTCGTCCTGGCGTACGGGGAGGATCCCGGGCCTCTCGATGGCAAGACGTTGATCGATCACGCCGCTTCCGCGCTACGCGGGAGCGGTGTGGTCGATTCTGTCGTTCTGGCGTCCGGCTCCTCGGCCCACGACGCCCTGCACGCGGCCTTGTCGCGGGTCGACGACGCGGACATCGTCGTGCTGCACGACGTACACCGGCCGCTGGCGCCGCCGTCGCTGGTGGTCGCGGTGCTGGCCGCGGTCCGGGCCGGCGCCGACGCGGCGCTGCCGGTGGTCGAGGTGACCGAGACGGTCAAGGAGGTCGACGACGCCGGCCTCATCGTCCGTACGGTGCCGCGCGAGTCGCTGGTGCAGGAGCAGTTCCCCCGGGCCGTACGGGGTGCGCTGCTGCGGGCGGCGCACCGGTCCTGCGCGGCGGAGGACCCGCTGATCCCAGCCGGGTCCGGGGTCGTCACGGTGCTGGGTACGCCGGACTCGGTGCCGGTGCACGACGCCCGGGACCTGGAGTTCGCGGCCGCCGTCCGGGCCGTCCGGGCCGCCCGGGGCTAACCCCGGAGCAGGTGCTCGGCCAGGGCCAGGTCGGGCCGGTAGGTCACCTTCACGTTGCGCGGGTCGCCCGGGATGCAGTGCACGCCGATCCCCGCGTACCGCTCGACACAGGCGGCGGTGTCGGTGCCGGCGAACCCGTCCCGCTCGGCCCGCTCGTACGCGTCCAGCAGGAGGGCGGCCCGGAACGCCTGCGGCGTCTGCACCCGGACCAGCGTGCCGCCGACCGGGTGCAGCTCGTGGTCGGCGACGTCGGCCAGCGGTACGCCCGGGACCGCGGCCCCGTGCTCCCGCGCGGCCGCGACCGTGGCGGCGACCAGCGCGGGCGCCACGACCGGCCGGGCGCCGTCGTGGATCGCGACCACGTCGATCTCGCCGGCCCGGATCGCCGGGGCCAGCAGCTGCAGCGCGGCCCACTCCGAGGCGTGCCGGTGCTCGCCGCCGTCGACGATCTCGACCTCGCGGCCGGTGACCGCGGCCGCGGCCCGGCGGGCCGGACCGCGGTCGGCGGGCCGGGCGACCAGCACCAGCCGCCCGATCTCCGGCGCGGTCGCGAACGCCTCCAGCGCCCAGGACAGCAGCGGGCGGCCGGCCAGCGGAAGGTAGACCTTGTTGCCCTCGGCGCCCAGCCGGGTCCCCGACCCGCCGGCCAGGACGACGGCGGCGGCACTGGACACGCTCGCACGGTAACCGCCCACCCGCGGATCCGCAGACCGGCAAGATGCAGCCATGCGAGTGGGGATCGGGGTGGACGTGCATCCGGTGGAGGCCGGCCGCCCGTGCTGGCTGGCCGGGCTGCGCTGGGACGGCGCCGACGGCTGCGCCGGGCACTCCGACGGGGACGTCGTCGCCCATGCGGCCTGCGACGCGCTGCTGTCCGCGGCCGGGCTCGGCGACCTCGGCTCCGTCTTCGGTACGTCCGACCCGCGCTGGGCCGGCGCGTCCGGCGTCGCGCTGCTCGCCGAGACCGCGCGGCTGCTCACCGGCGCCGGCCTGCGGCCGGGGAACGTGGCGGTCCAGGTCGTCGGCGAGACCCCGCGGGTCGGCCCGCGGCGGGCCGAGGCCGAGGCCGTTCTGACGGCCGCGGTGGGGGCGCCGGTGTCGCTCTCCGCGACCACGACCGACGGCCTCGGGCTGACCGGGCGCGGGGAGGGCCGGGCGGCGATCGCGACCGCACTCGTCTTTCCGGGCTGAGTTGTCTTAATCTGATCGGTCGTGACGGGGGGCGGACCGGCGGCGGCAGTGGCCGCGCTGTCCGCCGCGCTGGGCGCGGACCCCGGACGCGGTGATCTCTGGAGCGAGCTGGCGACAGCGTTGGTGGCGGCCGGGCGGTCGAGGGAGGCCTGGGACGCGGCCGTCCGGGCGGTCGAGCTGGCGCCGCAGTCGGCGGCCTCGCACCGGGCCGTGGGGACGGTCGCGGCGGCGCTGGACGATCCGCGGCAGGCCGAGTCCGCGTACCGGCACGCGCTGCTGCTCGACCCGGCCGACTTCGCCACCCAGGCTGCGCTGTCCCGCCTGCCCCGGCCCGCCACCCCCGCCGACGGCGGTCGCCGCCGGGCCCCGGACGCCGCCCTCCCCGAAGCCCGCCGTCCCGCCGACGGGCCGACCCCGACCCCCTACACCGACCCGCCGACGAGCGGCGGTCGCCGCCGTGCCCCCGACCCCGACCCGACCGCCTACGCCGACCCGCCCACGGGCGGCCGCCGCCGCGCCCCGGATCCCGACCCGTCGGCCCTGGCCCTCCCTCCTTACGCCGACCCGCCCACGAGCGGCGGCCGCCGCCGCGCCCCGGAGTCGGACTACGTCGACCCGCCGACCGGCGGCGGCCGGCGCCGGGCACCCGAAGCCGACGCGCTCCCGAGCGGAGGCCGACGACGGGCACCCGAGACCGATCCGGCGCACGCGGATCCGCCCGCGAGCGGAGGCCGGCGGCGGGCGCCGGAAGCGGACCCGGCGTACGTGAAGCCCACGAGCGGGGGGCGGCGCAGAGCGGCGGAGGAGGACCCGCCGGAGGGCGGTCGACGCCGCGCGCCCGACCCGGCGGCGAACGGCTCCCGTCACGCCGCCCCCGACCCGGCCTGGGGTGCGGCGCCCGCCCCGGTCACCACCGCCGTGGTCGGCCTCCCGGCCTGGCTGGTGTCCTCGCCGCCGGCCGTCCAGAACCCGGAGTGGAACCCCCAGCCCGCGTACGGCGCGACCCGCGCCACCGGCCCCGATGGCTGGCACCGCGCCCTGGTCGCCGTCGTCCGGGTCCAGTGGCTGCTCGCGCTGGCCTGCTACGTCGGCCTCGCCTACCCCAGGGTCGCCCCGTACACGGCCGGCGCGCTGGCCGGCATCGTCGTCCTGGCCGGCGCGTACGGCCGGGTCCGCTGGCAGACCGCGCACGCGCGCCGTCCGGAGACCCCGGACCGCCCCGCCACCGGCCTGGCCCTTGCCGCCGCCGCGACCGCGGTCGTGGTGATCCCGGCCGCCATGGTCGGCGCGCTCACCGTCGCCCGGGTCGCCGCGATCGCCGCCGTCACCTGCGCCACGGCCGCCGCGGTCCTGCTGCGCAAGCCGGTGTGACGCCACCACTGGTGACGCGTCAACTATCTCGGCTGGGGTAGGGCGGTAAGGCCACGTCGTGGCGAGGAGAACCCCGGATGCCGACCGCTCTGCCCGACGGCAGCCCGCAGGCGACGGTCGTCCGGGCCGAGCGGGACGGCGACGACGTGCTGATCTCGACCACCGCGGCCCGGCAGAAGGCCAGGAACCTGCGGCACGACCCGCACGTCTCGGTGGCCTTCTACGACCCGGCGAACCCGTTCACCTATGCGGAGATCCGGGGCGAGGCGACCTTGCCCGAGGAGGGCGGCCGGGAGCTGATCGACGAGCTGTCGGTCAAGTACACCGGCGAGGCGTACCCGGTGGAGCCCGAGGGCACGGTCCGGGTCGTGATCCGGGTGACCCCGGACCGCGTCAACGGCAGCTGATCGACCGCGTCCATCGCGGTCAGCTTCTCCCGGAGCCGGGCCAGCGCCCGGCTCCGGGTCGTCCGCACCGTCACCTCGCTGATCCCGAGCTGCCCGGCGACCTCGGAGTCGGGCCGGTCGTCGAGCACGGTCAGCGCGATCACCCGGCGCTGCCGCGGGGTCAGCGTGTCGACGGCCTCGCCGAGCGCGATCCGGTCCAGCACGGTCTCGTCGTGCGCGGGCCGGGGCCGCTCGGGCAGCTCGGCCACCACGATCTCCCGGGCCGTACGGCGCCAGCGGCTCACGCACTCGTTCCCGACCGCCCGCCGCAGGTACGCCCCGGGCGTCGCCATGTCACCCGCGTCCTTGCCGCCGCGCAGCACCCGGACGACCACGTCGTGCACGACGTCCTCGGCGTCGGCGCCGCCGGACCCGAGCCGGGTCCGGGCCGCGCGGACGAGGTCGGCGCGGTAGGTGCCCAGCACTCCGGCCCAGGCGTCGGAGCTGGTCTCCGCCGTGGCGGTCATCGCGTCTCCCCGGGGGTGGACTGATCTGGACGGGCTGACCTTCTCCCGGCGCAACGGACGCCAGAAGGGGGGGAACCCCCCTGCGCGCCCTCGCGTACGCGGGAGAGGGTGGCGACCGTGGACGTCACCGTGGCCAGCCGGACCGGGCGCAGCCGCGCGGCCAGCGAGGACCGCTGGGTCGCGGTGACCCGTCGGGCCGGCCTGCTGCTCGCGGTCGCCGACGGCATGGGCGGCACCCTCGACGGCGCCGCGGCGGCCGAAGCGGTGCTGGCCGGCCTGGTCGAGTGCCTCGACGAGGCCGGGCTGGAGGTGGCCGTCGCCGCCGGGCACGACCGGGTCCGCGCGCTGGCCACCGACACGATGCCGATGCCGCTGCGGCCCGGCACCACGCTCACCGCGGCCGTCCTGGACGGGCGCCGGCTCCGGCTGGCGCACCTGGGCGACTCCTCCTGCTGGCTGCTGCGCCGGGGCCGGCTGCGCCGGCTCACCGAGGAGCACACGCACGCCGCCCAGCTGGTCCGGGCCGGCGCGGTCGAGCCGGGATCGGTGGCCCAGCGGCGGCTGGACGGCATGCTCACCCGGTTCGCCGGGATGCCCGGCTCGGCCCTCCCGCAACTGGCCACCGTACGGCTGCGGGACGGCGACCGGCTGCTGGTCGCGACCGACGGGGTGACCCGGACGCTGGCCGTGCCGGCGCTGGCGACGCTGCTGGCCGACCCCGCGGTGGTGGCCGCGGACCTGGTCCGGGCGGCGGCCGACGCGGGCGGCCGGGACGACGCGACCGCGTTGCTGGCGTCGGTCCCGGCCGAGGTCCCGGCCGACATGGACACCACCCGACCTGACCTGAATACTCGGTATGTGGCGGAGGGGGCACGATGAGCGGCACGGTCCGGGACCCGGCCCTGCCCGCGCGGACGGTGCCGCTGGAGCCGGAGGAGGTCGTCGGCGAGGGGCCTGACTCCCGCTGGCGGGTCGTGCGGCACGTGGCCGACGGCGGCTTCTCCTCGGTCTACGAGGTGCGCCCGGCGACGCCGGAGACGGTCGACCGGCACGGCGGGGCGCCGCGGGCGCTCAAGTGCGTCTGGGGTACGCCGGCCGAGCTGACCGCGATGAACAGCGAGGCGGCCCGGACCCAGCTCGTCGACGGCCACCCGAACGTGCTGACCCTGGTCACCTCGTTCCGGTTCGAGCGGACGACGGCGCGGCACCACCACGTCGGGCTGGTGCTGGAGCTGGCCGAGGAGGACCTGCCGACCTTCGGGGAGCGGGTGCAGCCGGACGAACGGGCCTGGGCCGCGGTGTTCGAGCAGGTCGCGGCCGGGCTGGAGCACATCCACGCGCGCCGGGTCGTGCACGGGGACATCAAGCCGACCAACGTGCTGCGGATCGGGCCACGGTTCGCCGTCGCCGACTTCGGGGTGTCGGCGTCGCTGGAGTCGACCCGCTCGGCCGGTATCGGGCCGGCCCGCACGATCGCGTTCTGGCCGCCGGAGTCGGCGACCCAGGGCGTGCTGCAGGCCGACGGCGTCCGGCGGCCCCCGGTCGAGGGCTGGCGGGCCAGCCAGGCCGGCGACGTCTGGGCCCTCGCGGTCAGCGCGCACCGGATGCTCACCGGCCGGCACATCACCGCCGGCACCACCCCCGAGCAGCAGTACGAGCTGGTCTGCCTGGGCCGGTACGCGGTGGACGGCCGGCTCTCGCCCGGCTGGCGCGCGCTGCTGGAGGACTGCCTGGTCCAGGACCCGGCCCGGCGCCGGGTCACCACCTCGGCCCAGCTGCGGGCGCGGCTGGCCGAGCTCGCGGTGCCGCCGGCGTACGCGGGGGTGCCGTGGCCGGCCGGGTCGCCCCGGCTGGCCGCGCTGGTCGACCTCGACCCGGCCGCGGGCGGACCGCTGCTGGCGCTGTCGCTCGACCGCCCCGGCGGGCGGGTGTCGGGCGAGCTGGTCCCCGCCGACGGCGTCCTGGCCGCCGCCTTCCTCCACCTGAACGAGGACGTCCTGCCCACCCTCGCCGGGCGGGGTCGGCCGGCGGCCCCGGTTCCGAGCCCGATCGCGAACGGGATGACGAGGGCGGATCCGGCGGCCACCCAGGTGGTGTCCCTCTCGGAGCTGGAGAAGACCCGGCAGCAGACCGCCGCCGTCTCCGCCCAGCGCGACCGGCTCGCCGCCGACCGGGACCGCATCGCCCGCTCCCGCGACGACGCGGTCGCCGACCGGGACCGGCTCCGCCGCGACCACGACGTGCTCGCCCGCCGGCTGGACCGGCTGGAGCGCGAGGCGGGCCTGCGCCGCCCGCCGGTTCCGGAGCGGGAGAAGACCGCGGTCATGGCCCCGGCCCGCCGGGAGCCCACGCTCGTGATGGCCCCGGCCCGGCGCGAGCCGACCCGGACCTACGAGCCGACCCGGACCTACGAGCCGACCCGGACGTACGAACCGGTCCGCGCCTACGAGCCGCCGCCGCAGCCCGCCCCGCGACCGTCCACTTCGGACAAGGCCACCTGGCGCGCACCGTCCACATCGGACCCGGCCCCGAAGCCGAAGGTCCGGAGCCGGATCGTGCGCCGCCTCACCCGGATGATCCGGCGGCTGATCGGGATGGTCGTGCTGCTGACCGTGCTCGCGGTGCTGGCGCTGGTCGGCATCTCGGCGGTGTTCAACTCCAGCCCCGACCGGGTGCTGAACCAGGTGGTCGTCGTCCTCGACCAGATCCGCGGCGCGGGTTCGTGACGGTGCTGCCGCAGGGTCTGGTCCGGGCCCGGCTCGCCTGCCCGGGCCGGCCGGAGGTCCCGCTCGGCCCGGGGGAGTCCGTCTCCTTCGGACGGTCGGCGCCGCGCCCGCTGGCCGACCTCGCGGTCAGCGACAGCCCTCGGGTCAGCCGCAAGGCCGGGACGCTGGACGTGACCCCGTTCGGCGTGCTGCTCACCAACACCGGCTCCAACCCGCTGTTCGTGGACGAGGCCGGGGTCCGGCACACGGTCCGGCCGGGGCAGGCCCACCTGGTCACCGACGGCCGGGTCCGGGTCGGGTTCGCCGGCACCGACGACGGCCTGGACCTGGAGGTCGCGGGCGCGGTGAAGCCGGGCGACGTGTCCGGTGTGGACGAAGCCACCGCCGAGCGGACCCGCCCGGCCTGGTCGCTGATGGAGGGCACGGCGTACTTCGCCTGTCTGGTCGCCTTGTGCGAGCCGACCCTGCGGCACCCGGACAGCCCCTGGATCCCGACCAGCCAGCAGGTCGCCGACCGCCTGTACGAGCGCGGCCTGGTCCCCGAGCCCCGCACCGCCGACTGGGTCGACCGCCGGCTGGACGACGTCCGGGCCAAGCTGCCGGTGGGGGAGCGGCCCTGGTCGGCGGGGCGCGCGCGGAACGCGAGCACCGCCGAGCAGCAGCAGGCCCTGGCCCGGGAGCGGTCCGGCGCGCCCCGCCGCGGCGGCCGCAAGGAGCAGCTCGTCGAGTTCGCCGTCTCCTCCGGCATCGTCACCCTCCCGACGGTGCACCGACTTCTGGGCCACGCCTGACGGCACGGCCTAGGCTGACTCCCGCCGGAAGGTCCGGGTGCCGAACCAGAAGCCCAGCAGCACCAGGGCGGCGGTGACGCCGAGCCCCCACCAGGCGTCGGCCGTGTAGTCGCCGCCGAAGAACGCCCGGACGCCGTCCACCACGTGCTTGAGCGGGTTGACGTCCGAGAGCTTCTCCAGCCAGCCCGGGGCCAGCGACATCGGCAGCAGGATCCCGGACAGCAGCAGCACCGGCATCGCGACCGCGTTGAGCAGCGGCGCCAGCGCGTCCTCGCTCTTGAGCGTCAGCGCCACCGCGTACGACACGGCGGAGAAGGCGGCGCCGAGCAGGCCGACCACGGCGATGCCGATCAGCACGCCGGCGACCGGCGCCCGCAGCCCCAGCGGCAGCGCCACCAGCGTCAGCACGATCGCCTGCGTCAGCAGCACCACGACATCCCGCAGCACCCGGCCCATGAGCAGCGCGCCGCGGGGTGCCGGCGTCACCCGCTGGGTCTCGATGACCCCGGCCCGGTATTCGGCGATCAGCCCGAAGCCGACGAACAACGCGCCGAAGATGCCGAGCTGCACGAGGATCCCCGGCACGAACAGCTGGTACGCGTTGCCGGTGCCGAGCTGCGCCGACAGCGGCTTGAGCAGCGGCCCGAACAGCACCAGGTAGAGGATCGGCTGGCTCAGCCCGATGATCACCCAGGTCGGGTTGCGCAGGGACAGCCGCATCGCCCGCCGGAAGACGACGAAGGTCTCGGTCATCGGGCACCCACCAGCTCGGCGTCCGGCGCCCGCTCGGTGTCCCGCAGCGAGCGCCCGGTCAGGGACAGGAACACGTCGTCCAGCGTCGGCCGCCGGACCTCGACCGCGGCCAGCGCGACGCCGGCCCGGTCCAGCTCCCGCAGCAGGCCCGGCAGCGCGGCGCCGCCGTTGGGCACCCGCACGTGCACGGTCTCGCCGTCGATGCCGGGGCTGTCGGCGTCCGGCAGCGCGCCGACCAGCTCGGCCGCGGCCGCAGCGTCGGCCACGTCGGCCAGCCGCAGCAGCACCGCGTCCCCGGACACCCGCTGCTTCAGCTCGTCCGGGCTGCCGACGGCGACGATCTCGCCGTGGTCGATGACGAGGATCCGGTCGCAGAGCACGTCCGCCTCGTCCAGGTAGTGGGTGGTGAGGAAGACGGTCACGCCGCCGGTGTCGCGCAGGTCGGCCACGTGCGTCCAGAGGTTGGCCCGCGACTGCGGGTCCAGCCCGGTGGTCGGCTCGTCCAGGAACACCAGCGGGGGCTGGTGGACCAGCCCCTTGGCGATGTCCAGGCGGCGGCGCTGGCCGCCGGAGAGGCTCTCCACCTTGCGGGTCCAGACGTCGTCGAGGTCGAGCCGGGCGAACAGCTCCTCGCCGCGACGGCGGGCCACCTCGGTCGGGATCCCGTAGAGCGCGGCGTGATCGGTGAGCTCCTCGCCGACCCGCGCCTGCGGCAGCGAGGAGCCACCCTGCGGCACGTAGCCGATGTTGCGGCGGACGCCGACCGGATCGGCGCGCAGGTCGTGGCCGGCCACCGTCGCCGCGCCGGCGGTCGGTTCGAGCAGGGTCGTCAGCATGCGCAGCGTGGTCGTCTTGCCGGCCCCGTTCGGGCCGAGGAACCCCACCACCTCGCCGGCGGCGACGTCGATGTCGACGCCCCGTACGGCGTGCACCTCGCGGGCGTTGCGGCCGCGGCCGCGGAACGTTCGTACCAGTCCTCGGGCTTGGATCACACGGACACTATTCAAGCTTGACTAGAGCACTGTCAACCGGGTTTCTCGAGCGCGCCGTACCAGTGCCCGCCGACCGGGCCGAGCTCCGCGGCGGGCTCGCCGGCGAAGCGGTAGTGGTCGGCCTCGACCCGCTTCCGCGCGGCGCGGACCCAGCCCAGCTCGCCGGTGAAGTGCGCGATCTCGTACTCGAACAGCTCGTACGTGTGCGGCGGCGCCAGCTTCTTCTCCAGCGTCATCCGGCTGCGGGCCTCGACCGCCTTCACCCGCAGCTCGATCGCGGTCGCCCGGGCCTCCAGCGCCTCGGCCGCCTGCGTGCGGGTGAGCATCGGCAGGAACGACAACGCCGCGGGCAGCAGATGGGGATCGCGCTCGTCGATCTCCCACAGGGCCCTGGTCAGCAGGTTCAGGAACGCCTGCTCCCCGTCGAGCGTGAGCTGGTAGCCGACCCGGGCCGGCCCGGGACCGGCGTCCCCCTCGACCTCGGCCAGCATCCCGTCCCGGCTCAGCGTGCGCAGCATGTTGTAGATCGAGCCCGGGTTCAGCGCGGCCCAGCTCTCCACGCCCCAGCTGAGCAGCTCCCGGCGGACCAGGTAGCCGTGCGCGGGCTGGAAGATGCGCACCGCGCCGAGCACCAGCAGCCGGGTCGAGCTCGCGCTCACGGCGTCGCGACCTGGACGGCGGCCTCGTGCGTCACCGGGAAGTTCACCGAGTTGGCGATGAAGCAGTTCTCGTGGGCCTGCTCGTGCAGCCGCGCGCACTCCTCGGCCATGCCGGCCGCGGCGACGGTGACGACCGGGTGCAGCACCACCCCGGTCATGTGGCCGCCGTCGCCCTCGGTGGCCATGGTGCCGGTGGCGGCGTCGGCGTAGTCGACGACGACCACCCCGGCCTGCGCGGCCGCGTGCAGGAACGCCAGCAGGTGGCACTGGGACAGCGCCGCCACCAGCAGCTCCTCCGGGTTCCAGCGGTCGGCGTCGCCGCGGAAGTGCGGGTCGGCCGAGCCCGCGATCGCCGGCTTGCCCGCAGCGGTCACCGCGCAGGTCCGCCGGTACGACCGGTACGTCGCGGTGCCCGCGCCGGTGTTCCCGGTCCAGGTCAGCCCGACCGCGTACTCGTGCCTGCCCGCCATGGCGCCTCCGTTTCCGTATTCAGCATGCGCCCCCCGTATCCTCGTACGGGTGAGCTTGGCGCTGTACGACACGGGCACCCGGACGGTGCGGGACTTCGTCCCGCTGCATCCCGGCGAGGCCTCGGTCTACTACTGCGGCGCCACCGTGCAGGGCGCGCCGCACATCGGCCACCTGCGCTCCGGGCTGGCCGTGGACGTGCTGCGCCGCTGGCTCGAGCACACCGGCCTGCGGGTCACGATGGCCCGCAACGTCACCGACATCGACGACAAGATCATCGCGGTCGCGGGTGACGAGGGCGTGCCCTGGTGGCAGGTGGCGTACCGCAACGAGCGCGCGTTCGGGGCGGCGTACGAGGCGCTCGGCGTGCTGCCGCCGACCATCGAGCCGCGGGCGACGGGGCACGTGCCGGAGATGATCGTCCTCATGCGACGGCTCATCGAGGCCGGGCATGCGTACCCGGCCGGCGGCGACGTCTACTTCGCCGTCCGCTCCTGGCCGTCGTACGGGCGGCTGTCCGGGCAGCAGGTCGCCGCGATGCAGCAGGGCGAACCGACCGGGGCCAAGCGCGACCCGCTGGACTTCGCGCTCTGGAAGGGCACCAAGCCGGGCGAGCCGGCCTGGGAGACCCCGTGGGGATCCGGCCGGCCGGGCTGGCACCTGGAGTGCTCGGCGATGTCGACGAAGTACCTCGGCCCCGCCTTCGACATCCACGGCGGCGGGCTGGACCTGATCTTCCCGCACCACGAGAACGAGCTGGCCCAGTCGGCCGCGGCCGGGGACGGCTTCGCGAGCTACTGGTTCCACAATGGACTGCTCACGCTCGGCGGCGAGAAGATGTCGAAGTCGCTGGGCAACTCGCTGCTGGTGATCGAGCTGCTGCAGCGCTGGCGGCCGGTGGAGCTGCGCTACTACCTGACCTCGGCCCACTACCGGTCCACGATGGACTACTCGGAGGAGGCCGTGGCCGAGGCGGCCGCGGCGTACCGGCGGGTGGAGGGGTTCCTCGCCCGCGCGGCCGAGCTGGTCGGCGAGGGTCCGGCCGGGACGGTGCCGGCGGCGTTCGTGGCCGCGATGGACGACGACCTCGCGGTGCCGCAGGCGCTCGCGGCCGTGCACGGCGCGGTCCGGGAGGGCAACGCGGCGCTGGCGGCGGGGGACAAGGTCCTCGTGGCCGAGCGGTACGGCGAGGTCCGGGCGATGCTCGGCGTGCTCGGCGTGGACCCGCTCGCGGCGCCCTGGCGGGACGAGCGCCGGGTCGACCTGACCGCCGTGGTCGACGCGCTGGTCGGGGTCGCGCTCGAGCAGCGGGCCGAGGCCCGCGCCCGCAAGGACTACTCGGCCTCCGACGCGATCCGGGACCGCCTGGCCGCCTCCGGCATCACCGTCGAGGACACCGCGGCCGGTCCCCGCTGGACCCTGGGAGCCTCCTGATGGCTCCCGCTCTCACCCGAAGGACGTTCTGATGGCCGGCAACTCCCAGCGTCGTGGCGCCCGCCGCACCGGTGCCAGCAAGAAGGGCGCGATCGTCGGCTCCGGCGGGCAGCGGCGCCGAGGCCTGGAGGGCCGCGGGCCGACGCCGCCGGCCGAGGTCCGCAAGGGGCACCCGAAGGCGCGCTCGGCCGCGGCCGCGGCGAAGAACGCGGCCCGCCGCTCGCCCCGGGCCAAGACCGAGAGCCCGGAGCTGCTGGTCGGCCGCAACCCGGTGGTCGAGGCGCTGCGGGCCGAGATCCCGACCACCGCGCTCTACGTCGCGATGGGCCTGGACCAGGACGACCGGATCACCGAGGCCGTGCAGCGCGCCGCCGACCGGGGCATCGCGGTGCTCGAGGTCGGCCGGTCCGAGCTGGACAAGATGACCGGCGGGATCCTGCACCAGGGGATCGGCCTGCAGGTCCCGCCGTACCGGTATGCGGACCTGGAGGACGTGCTGGGCAAGGCCATCGAGTCGCCCGACCCGGCGCTGCTGGTCGCGCTGGACGGGGTGACCGACCCGCGCAACCTCGGCGCGGTGGTGCGCTCGGCCGCGGCGTTCGGCGCGCACGGGGTGATCGTGCCGGAGCGGCGCTCCACCCCGATGACCGCGACGGCCTGGCGGACCAGCGCCGGCGCGGCCGCGCGGGTGCCGGTGGCGCGGGTGACCAACCTGGTCCGGTCGCTGAAGTCGGCCCAGCAGGCCGGGCTGTTCGTGATCGGCCTGGACGCCGACGGCGACGTCGGGCTGGACGACCTGGACGCCGCCGTCGACCCGCTGCTGATCGTGGTCGGCTCGGAGGGGCGCGGGCTGTCCCGGCTCGTCGGCGAGACCTGCGACCTGCGCGTCTCGATCCCGATGACGGCCGCCACCGAGTCCCTCAACGCCGGCATCGCCGCCGCCGTCACCCTCGCCGAAGTGGCCCGTCGCCGCCGCCTCAGCTAGCCGGCCCGCCCGTCACTTCGGCGGGGCGGTGGAGTCGCGGACGACTATGCGGGGGCGGAAGACGCGACCGTGACCGGGTGGCCCGGTCGGGTTGTTCTCCATGTCCGCGAGGAGCCCGTCCACCGCGGCCCGCGCGATCTCCGCGATCGGCTGGGCCAGCGTGGTCAGCGCCGGCGTGCAGTACGCCGCCAGCGGGATGTCGTCGAACCCGACCACGGACAGGTCGCGCGGCACCGTCAGCCCCCACCGCTGCGCCTCGCTGATCGCACCCAGCGCCATCAGGTCGGAGGAGCAGATCACCGCCGTCGGCCGCGGCCCGTCCAGCAGCTTGCCCATCGCGGTCGCCCCGCCGGCCGGCCCGTACGGCGCGTGCACGACGAGCTCGGGCCCGTGTGGCAGCCCGGCCTCCTCCAGCGCGACCAGCCAGCCGGCCGCCTTGAGCCGCGAGGGCATCGAGCGCCCGGGGCCGCTGACGAAGCCGATCGTCCGGTGCCCGAGCTCGGCCAGGTGCCGGGTGGCCAGATAGCCCGCGGTCTGCTCGTCCACCCCCACGTCCGGCACGTCCAGCGACGGCATGCCGCCGTTGACGAACACCATGTGCACGCCCTCGGCCTTCAGCTGCCGGTAGTGGTCGTGCGAGGCCCGCACGTCGGTCGCCTCGGGGGAGACGAACACCATTCCTTCCACCCCGCGGGCCAGCAACATCCGGACGTACTCCTCCTCCCGGATGGAGGCCGACCGCGTGTTGCAGAGGACCGTCGAATATCCGCGCCCGGCCGCCCGGGTCTCGAGGGCCTCGGCGAAGGCCGGAAAGACCGGGTTGGAAAGCTCCGGAATGAGCAGCCCCAGCACGCCGGTCCGTTGCAGCGCCCCCAGCCCGCGCGGACTGTACGGTTTCTCGGCGAGAACGCGCAGAACTCGCCGCCGGGTCTCCTCGTTCACCCCGGCCCGCCGATTCAGCACCCGGCTGACGGTCGAGATGCTGACCCCAGCGGCCTCGGCGATCTCCGCCAGACCCGGCACCGTTGCCCTCCTGAGCTGCGCGTGCGAAACACTTTGCACGAAAATGGCAAGCATTTGCAAGGCCTGCCGGTCCGCTCGGCCCGATTACGCCCGGAACGTACGGGGCGTGATCCTGGTCACGAGATGGTCAGGGACCTAGGGTGAGCTCGAGGCTTCCGACCGCCACGGCGCGCGTCGGGCAGGACCCGGACAGAGAGGCACCCGTCATGGCTGAAGTGGAATACGTAGGAGCGTCGCGAATCTATCCGGGAAATCCGATCCCGGCGGTGAACGCGCTCGACCTCGAAGTCACCGACGGCGAGTTCATGGTGCTGGTCGGGCCGTCGGGTTCGGGGAAGTCCACCGCCCTGCGGATGCTCGCCGGTCTGGAGGACGTCGACCGCGGCGAGATCCGGATCTCGGGCAAGGACGTGAGCAACAAGCCCCCGAAGGACCGGGACATCGCCATGGTGTTCCAGAACTACGCGCTCTACCCGCACATGACCGTCGCCGAGAACATGGGCTTCGCGCTCAAGCTCAAGGGCGTCTCGAAGTCCGACCGCGACGCGCAGGTGCTGCAGGCCGCCAAGCTGCTGGACCTCGAGCGGTTCCTGGACCGCAAGCCGAAGGCGCTGTCCGGTGGCCAGCGGCAGCGCGTCGCGATGGGCCGCGCCATCGTCCGGTCCCCTGCCGTGTTCCTCATGGACGAGCCGCTGTCGAACCTGGACGCGAAGCTGCGGGTGGAGACCCGGGCGAACATCGCCGCACTGCAGGCGCGGCTGGGCACGACCACGATCTACGTCACCCACGACCAGGTCGAGGCCATGACGATGGGGCACCGGGTCGCCGTGCTCAAGGACGGGATCCTGCAGCAGGCCGACACCCCCCGGACCCTGTACGACCGCCCCGGCAACGCGTTCGTGGCCGGCTTCATCGGCTCGCCGGCGATGAACCTCAAGACGGTGCCGCTGGTCGACGGCGGCGTGAAGCTCGGCGGCCTGATCGTCCCGCTCCGGCGGGACGTGGCCGCGGCCGCCGCGGCGGCCGGGCTGTCGCAGGTCACGCTGGGGATCCGGCCCGAGGCCTTCGCCGTCGCCACCGACGGCCGGCCCGGCCTGGACCTGCGGGTCGACATCGCCGAGGAGCTCGGCGCGGACGCGTACGTCTACGGCACCGCGTCCCTCAACGGCAACGACGAGCAGTTCGTCGTCCGGGTCGACGGCAAGCAGGTCCCGCAGATGGGCCAGACGGTGCCGCTGACCGTGGAGGAGGGCTCCGAGCACGCCTTCAACCCCGAGAACGGCGAGCGCCTCGGCGACTAGCACCACCCCGGACACCGACCGGGCCGGCCTCCCCACGGGGAGGCCGGCCCGATCTGCGTCCACAGTGGACTGCCTGTCGTCCCAGCATGTCCACAGTGGACCGCGTCCGCTCCGGGCTGCGCGCGGGCGGCTCAGGATCGGCGGCGGGCGACCAGGACGGCGTCGGCGACGACGGTCGAGTGCCCGCCCTCGTGGTCCAGCCCGCCGCGCTGCCGGACGTCGGTCGTGACGACCTCCCACTCGGCCGGGTCGAGGTCGGACGCGACCTCGGCGGCGGAGAAGAAGAACTCCGGCGTCCGCGGCCGCCGGACGCCGGCCGCCATGTCGCTGGCGTCGTGCCCGACCACGAGCAGCGTGCCGCCGGGTGCGACCGCCGCCGCCAGCCGGCGGAAGACGGCCCGCCGCGGCTCCGGCGGGATGTGCAGGAACTGCGTCGACACGAGGTCGTACGAGGCCGGCGGGAGCCAGCTGCGCAGGTCGGCCGGGAGCCACTCGACGCTCAGCCCGAGGTCCGCGGCGTGCTCGGCCGCCCGCTCCAGCGCGACCGTGGAGAAGTCCACCGCCGTCACCCGCCAGCCGCGCCCGGTCAGCCAGAGCGCGTCGCCGCCCTCGCCGCAGCCGGCGTCCAGCGCCGTACCGGGTGGGAGGTCGGCGACCTCGGCCACGAGCTGCCCGTTGGGCCGGCCGCTCCAGACGTGCTGCGAGGATCGGTACCGCTCCTCCCAGGCCTCCTGGTCGAACGGATGGGCCCGGGTCACCGGCTCCTCGTGCGTCATCGGGCTCCCTCCGGGATCGGCCGGCGACGGCCGGCGACCGCGCGCCGCGTGTCCTCTTCTATCAGGTCGGCGTTCAGCGCGGCGGCGACCGTGAGCCCGGCCGACGCCGACCCGATCACCTGGCCGAGCACGTCGGAGACGTTGCCGGCCACGTAGACGCCCGGGATCGCGGTCTGGCCGGTCGGCCCGGCCGGGATCTCGGTGCCGATCACGACCCCATCCCTCTCCCGCGGCTCGGGCGTCAGCCCCAGTCCGGCCAGCACGCCGGCCCGCGCGGTCAGCCTGGTCGCCACGACCAGCGCGTGCCGCGGGACCAGCAACCCGGACTCCATCCGGACGTCGGCCTCGCCCTCGATCCCGGCCACCGGGCCGGTCACGACCCGGATGCCGCGGGCGTCCAGCCGCTCCCGCTCCTCGATGTCCGGCTCCGGCGCGGTGTGCACGAAGAGCGTGATGTCCGGACTCCACTGCCGCCACATCAGCGCGCCGTGCACCGCGAACGGGTTGGTGCCGATGAGACCGATGCCCTGGTCCCGCACCTCGTACCCGTGGCAGTACGGGCAGTGCAGCACGCTGCGGCCCCAGCGCTCGGCCAGCCCCGGGACCGGTGGCAGCTCGTCGGTCAGGCCCGTCGCCACCAGCACCCGGCGCGCCCGGACCGCGGCCGGGCCGACCCGGACCAGGAACCCGTCATCGTCCGCCGCCACCGCGGTCACGGTCCCGCTGACGACCTCCCCGCCGTACGAGGCGACCTCGGCCCGGCCCGCGGCCAGCAGCTCGCCCGGCGGCGTGCCCTCCCGGCCGAGGTAGTTGTGCACGTGCCCGGCCGGGGCGTTGCGGGGCTGTCCGGCGTCGACCACGAGCACCGCCCGCCGGGCCCGGGACAGGGCCAGCGCCCCGCTCAGCCCGGCCGCGCCGCCGCCGATCACCACCACGTCGTACTGCTGCTTCTCGGTCACGCCACCGAACATGGACCTCGCCCGGCCGAGCGGCAAGTAACGTTGCCGGACTAGCAAAGCATCGCGGCCGGGACGGCCAGGTCCTCGCTGGCATAGAGGGCGGCGAGCTCGGCCGGGTCGTCGGCGGCGCAGACGGCCGCGACGCGGTCGACGAGCGCGTCGTAGTCCGGCCCGGTGCGGCCCGCGTACATGTCCGTCATCCGGCCCCACTCGTCCCAGGGCAGCATCTCGACCTTGTTCAGCGCGGCCAGGTCCTTCACCGCGTTGCCCTTGATCTCGGCCGGCCCGAAGTTCTCGGTGCCGTCGACGCCGAAAGTGGCCGCGTCGATCTGCCCGGACCGGTACGCGAGCCAGGCCTCGCCGCCGCTGAGGAACTGCCCGGGCCGCAGGTCGGCCGCGTCCGCGAGCACGGGGCCGCCGAGGATCTCGGCGTCGAGCCGGACCCACCGGTCGTCCGTCCGGTACTCGACTATCCAGTGGTCCAGCCCCTGTCCGGACCGGAAGTACGTCGCGAAGCCGCACCGGACCCGGGCCGCGATGCCCTGGTGCCGCAGCAGCGCGCAGGCGAGCACCGCGAAGTGCCGGCAGGTCCCGACCACCCGCTGCGCCGGCGGCCGCGCGACCGTCAGCGGCTCGGGAACCATCCGCAGCAGCGCGCCGGCCAGATCGGCAGCGGGCCGGATCTGGTTCTCCCCCAGCCGGCCGGCCGGGAGACCGAGCGCCGTCGCGTCACCGGGCTGGAGGACCAGACGGGGGACCGGGCGGCAGACGTCTACCGGATCTCGGCCCAGGTCCCGCAGGGCCGCCTGATTCACCGGCGCGAGCGACGTGAACACCCCCGGCTGCCGATAGTCGATACCGGTCGGCACTGGATCACCCATCTTTTCTTTGCTATGTTGAGGCCAGTCGTTAGCGGTGGGACATCGTTTCACCAAGTGGCGGCCAAATAATACCGGTGTTGAGTTGGTTCAGCACCCAGCACCCCCGTTCAACGGTCAAACGCGGCGCTCGCCGCCACATGACGGTGAATCCCCAATTCGTGGGGGGATGGCTTCGGCCGAACGGTCGTATCCCGACCGACGGACGTACGCGGACCCCCAATTTTGGGCGCCTCGTCATGGACCGAACGGGGGTAGTGGCGCGTTTGCGTCGGGCGTTAACTCATTCTCGCCGCAACGAGTGCAATGACCGACCGCAGGAGACGGTCCGGGAGCTCCGAGGGAGTCCCGGCCCTGATTCCGGCTGCCCGGCAGCGATCTGACCGGCACGTTCAGCCGCCGCGACCAGCGGCGTACCAGACCACGACGCCTCGCCGTGCCCCTGTCGGACGGTTTCTTCGGCCTGCCCGCAGGAAATGAGTGCGTCCCCATTCCATGCACGCTGAGTTACCGCACGAGGGATCAGGGAGAACCCGGAGTGACTGCGGCAACCCGGCCAATACAACGCGCGCGTCACGGCGTGGAGCGCGGTTCCATCCAACTGGAGGTTGGTCTGATGACCGAAGTCGTGGACGAAAGCCTGGAGGAGACCGAAAGGCACGGTGTCACCCGGCGGAACGTCCTCAAAGTCGGCGCGGTGGGAGCTGCCGCCGTCGGCATGGGTGCGGGCAAGGTGCTGATGGCGCCGAACCTGAAGATGCGCGGGCTCATGACGCCCGACGGTGTTTTCGGTGCCACGTCCATTGCGCTGGCCGACGCCCTCTACATCGAGGCGTTCCCCACCAGCCCGCTGATTCTGAACCCGTTCAGTGACCCGTTCCTGATCCCGCAGGCGGCCAAGCCGCTGTCGCCGGCCGAGGTCGCGGCCCTGCCGCTGCCCCCCGGCCCCGGCGTCGGGCAGCAGAACTCGCTGCGGAACGAGACGCACCAGATCTGGCCGTCGGCGATCGGGTTCCCGGACCCGATCGTCTACAAGTTCGACGTGCTGGTCCGCACGCACTCGTTCACCACCTCGCAGGTGCTGCCGATCAACTCGCTGGGTCAGCCGGTGGCCTCCACCGACGCGGCCGGCAACCACTTCCCGGCCGGCACCGTGCGGACGCTGCCGCCCTCGACGATCTACGGGTTCAACGGCACGTTCCCGGGTCCGCGGATCAACGCGGAGTACGGCAAGCCGGTCATCGTCCGGTTCGAGAACCACCTGGACGAGAACCCGCTGAATCTGGACCGGCAGGACTTCGGGTCGCCGGACTTCTCGTTCCTGACGCACCTGCACAACGGCCACACCGCGCCGGAGTCCGACGGCAACCCGCACTACTCGATGCTGTTCGGCCCGAAGCACGAGGGCTACCGGGTCGGCGACTTCGTCGACAACCTGTACCTGAACTGGCCGGCCGGCAACGACGACCGGGAGAAGCAGTCGTTCTTCTGGTTCCACGACCACCGGATGGACCACACCGGCTCGAACGTCTACAAGGGCATGGTCGGGATCTACCCGATCTACGACCCCAAGAACGGCATGGACGACGGCGACGAGACGACGGGGCTGCACCTGCCCGGCGTC